>JANOUJ010000294.1:0-5208 GCA_031416815.1 Chitinophagaceae bacterium | reverse complement strand
CTCCGCTTTTAATTTTTTTTAAAAATGAAAATATAAATACCTCTTCCCAAACCGATCCGCCATCTGGCAGATAATCCGCCGCGGCGGACGAATGGTACTGCACAATCCCGATAGCTATCGGGACGGGAGAGTAGGTAGCTGCCATATTCTTTTAAAGCCCTTCAATTTATTTTGGAGGCTTTTTTATTTCGTTTAACTCCAGGCTTCATTTTTTTTATCCTTTTTGTTTATAATTACCTCTTCCCATTTCAATCCGCCGCGTCGAATAAATCCTTTTTTGCAATGGTACTTTACAATCTCATTCATTATCGGGATGACAGACTTTTTAAAAATAGCATGGCTGATTTATTAAAGCTTAGGTACATATTACATTAAGCGCCTGCCCTGAAGTATTTTTCCGATTTCCACCCGACACAGCAGCCGTTTCCGACGGCCTGACTTTCTTCTCTTCACGGGAAGAAGTGTCATTGTGGTGCAGCAGGCAGGTTCAGTTTGCATGCGAATCTTAAAGCTGGTAAAGGTTAGGAGTAATGAACTAGTGACTTTATGTATATCGCTCATGAATAATAAAGGAGCTTTGAGGAACTGCATTTTTAAAGTAATGGGCATAAAAATATGGCCATGCTTAACGGTTAGCGCTTGAAAAATTCACCAATCGAGATACATTGATTATATAAATTTACGTTGTAACCCTTTACTGTAAAGGATTGTGGCCAATTTGTGTTAATTTAAAAAAAATGTTAAAATAAATTTGCGTTTGTGAATATTATATCCAATATTTGTCATACCAAATTAACGAGCACTTATTTACTATCCAGCACCCTATTTAACCACCCCCAACGTTCAACGAAGCATTCAGGAAACTTACAAATGAAAAAGTTTATTACATAACTGCATTGGCAGCGCTTTGTGTAAACATTGAATATTTTTTGCCTTTTAATATGCATCTACAAAAGAAGTATTGCATATTGAAAGCTATTAGTATGATAAAATTATACAACTTAAAATAAACAGTATGAAAAAGGTAATCTCATTGTTGGTTGCAGCGTTATTTTTTATCGGGGTAAACCCTTTAACTGCCTGTGATTGCGATGCCCCCGTTAATAACCTGTCGATGACTTTAACTGCTACACAGGTTACTTTCGGAGCTAATAAGTCATATTCCAGTGCCTGTGGCGATTACGCACTTGAGGTTGAACTAAAGCTTGTTGGCCAGGCTTTTGATGGCACTACAAATTTGTACATTAGTAATGCGGGATATATATCTGGCGCAGGTGCAATACCCTTAAACCCGGTAACGATTTCTCTTGCTAGCATTTATTCGGCGCTTGGACCCGGTGAGGTTAAATGGCGTGTGACACAAAGAAAACCAACATTCACATGTGGACAGTGGGTAGAATCTACCCAGACGTTTTTTAGCTGTACAGGTGCAGCTGCAGGACCCATAACTGCGGGTGGGCCTACGACTTTTTGCCAGGGAGGCTCCGTTGTTCTTACGAGTGAATCTGGCATTGTTTACCAGTGGTTTAAAAATAATACAGTTATAGCAGGTGCAACTTCTCAAAACTATACAGCAACAACTTCGGGAGCTTATTCGGTTTCCAATGCGGTTAATGGATGCCCGTCTCCCGTTGTTAATGTAACTGTACAGGAAGCTCCTGTTACCTCAGTTAGTGCGTCAGCTACTACTATTCCTTTTGGAGGTTCTACTATACTTACAGGAAATTTTGAGAGTACAAGAGTTTATCTCGTACCTGTAGGGGATCTGCTAAATATGCCTAATGCTTGTGGCAATGGTGGATTTCATGGAACTAGTAATCAAGGCCTGAGGTGGACGGATATAGGTGCTGGCAATGTAACCAACGTAAAGATTGAATTTTCAGTTGGTGTAGAATGCCACAACGGAAAAACTTTTACTACGATTTTGAATGGAGCAGCGGGGCCTGGTTACGGGCAAACAGTTAATTTTTGTAGTTGTTCTTTACCTCCCGGTGAGCGAATTGTAACTTTAAATTTTCCTAATCCTTCCATTTATAACCTGGGCGGAGTTAATACATTCAACATTACCAATTCTACCACAAACATGGGTATGGTACCTGCGGCATCACTGGGCAATGTGTACGCAAGGGTTACTGTTACTTACCTATCAGGAACACTACCAGCGGGAACCACTTTTATCTGGACTCCCGGAAACCTTACAACTAACCCGGTTACTGTGTCGCCTGCTTCAACTACAACCTATACCCTTACTACAAATAATGGTACTTGTTCAACAGCGGTTCCTATTACGATCACTGTGCTTCCTCCTCCTGCTACCTTTACTTTAACCAGTACTGATGAAAGTTGCGTGGAAGCAAGTGATGGCACCATTACTGTTACTGTAACTGGTGGTTCAGGCCCATTTGAATATTCATTAAATAATGCTCCTTTTGTACTTACCAATGTATTTACGGGTCTTGGGGCAGGTAATTACCAGGTACGAGTAAAGGATGGTGCCTATATTTCAGCACCACAAAATATTGTTGTTGCAACTGCTCCAGATACGCAGGCGCCCAATATTACTTGCCCTGCACCTGTAACTGTGCAATGTGCATCAGCGGTGCCTAATGTAAATACAGGATCGGTTGTTACAAGCGACAATTGTGATAATTCAGTAACTGTAACCCATGAAGGTGATGTAATAACTAACATGACTTGTGTAAACCGGTATACTATTACCAGAACTTATAAAGCAACAGATGATGCAGGTAATTTTGCAACCTGTACACAAACAATAACTGTATATGATAATACAGCGCCTGTTATCAGCTGTCCTGCGAATATTACAGTCAATAATACAACGGGCCAATGCAATGCCAATGTAACATTTAGTGCTACAGCCACTGATAATTGTGGTGGCACACCTGTAATTACTTATGTGCCTGCATCAGGTTCATTATTCAACGTTGGAACAACTTCCGTTACCGCAACGGCAACAGATATTTGTGGTAATAGCTCAACCTGCAGTTTTACGGTTACAGTAGTTGACAATGAAAACCCAACTATTACAGGACCTGTCAATATTTCTGTTAATGCAGATCCGGGCCTGTGCGGCGCTAATGTACAGGTACCTGTAGCAACATCAGTTAATTCCTGTTTAAGCGGATGGACTTATGTTCAGCCAGTTCAAATTACTTCTACAAATGCTTCAGCATTAACTAACTACCAGGTTAAACTGGTGATGAATACACAGCAGCACATTGCAACTGGTAAAATGAAGCCTGATGGTTCAGACATCCGATTTAATGACGCCAACTGTACTGCATTAAGCTATTGGATAGAATCAGGGATCAATACCACCAGCACAACTATATGGATCAATGTACCGGTTATTAATGCCAATTCAAACACAAACATTACATTAAATTATGGTAATGCCGCTGCAACTGCAACCAGTAACGGCAGTAATACCTTTATACATTTCGACGATTTTGAAGATGGTAATACAGCCGGCTGGAGTTTTGGAAGTGGAACCTGGTCAGTTGTTACGCAGGGTGCCAATAAAGTATTATCTATACCCAACCCGGGATTTGGAGCTGGCTCAGCAGCAATGCTTGCCAGTACGCTGCCTTCTGCAGATTATGTAGTTGAAACAGATTATTTCCCAATTGCTTCAAATTCTTACGGTGGCCCGTTGTTTGAGTTTAATGATTTCCTGAATTATTATGCAATCCATTCGATGCCTGATGCAGACGATATTATGCACTCAAGGATAACCAACGGCAATCCAGATTACAGTTTGTCCTGGCCATATGCCCATAACAATGCCCAATGGTTCAACTTCAGGGCAGAAAGATCAGGGACAAATAATAAAATATACTTCAACCAGGCGTTCATCAGTACATTACCAATAGCATTTACAGATGGGGCAGGATTGTGGGCTTATGCGGGTGGTTCATATTTCGATAACTTCAGGGTGAGAAAGTATGCAGCCATGGTGCCTTCTGTTAGTTTGGGAAGCACCAGTACTTTTGCAGTTAATGACAATTGCGGTATCGGTACAGTTATTAATAATTATAATAATACAAATAATGCTTCAGGATTTTATCCCGTAGGTGCTACAACAGTGTTGTGGACTGTAACAGATGTAAATGGAAACATAGCCACAGCCAGCCAGACAGTAACAGTTGCCGATAACCAAGCCCCAACTATCACCTGCCCGGCAGCTGTAACTGTACAATGTGCTTCTTCAGTTCCGGCTCCTAACATTGCCGCTGTCACAACTAGTGATAATTGTAATAGTGCGATTACCGTAACTCATGAAGGAGATGTAATAAGTAATCAAACCTGTGCCAACCGATATACCATTACCAGAACTTATAAAGCCACAGATGCTTCAGGCAATTTTGCAACCTGCACACAGATAATAACCGTTAATGATAATATAGCACCTGTTATCAGCTGCCCTGCTAATATTACAGTAAATAATACAACTGGCCAATGCGGAGCCAATGTAACTTTCAGTGCATCGGCAACTGATAATTGTGGTGGTACTGTAGCAATTACCTATAGCCATGCCCCGGGTTTATTCTTTATTGTGGGTACAACTGCTGTAACGGCTACTGCTACAGATATCTGCGGAAATATTTCTACATGCAACTTCAATGTAACAGTAACTGATAATGAAGCTCCGGGAGGTGGAGGAGTTCAATTCCCAGCTCCAGCCCTGGCACTTTCAAACGTACCTGAAGCTGCAAATTATAACCTGGTGTATGCACTCAATATTCCCAATGCGGCAAACTGGGATTTACATTCCCAGGTTCCTTATTCAACAAATAACGCTGTTGCCTTAGCCGGACAACCCTTTAACCGGGTTGCTTATATGATGGAGCTGGATAATAAGTGGGTATGGGTTTCGTTTAATCAAATAAGCCAAAATTTATCTGAGATTGGAATCCCTGCAGATTATATAAGGCAACAGGCAGTTAATGCCATGAATGTATTTTCAAGTGCAGGCTCGGGCGTTACGAATGGTTCTAATATTACAACAGGTAACGTTGAATTCTGGCCTACTTGCTATGGTACAACTGCAGGCAACAATTCAATTCCAACCGGTAATCAAAGTTTATACGATTTTAATGATACCCGTTCCACCAATGATTGTTATGGCTCATTCCAGGTACATAATTATGGAATATCACAAACCTTGCTGGCATTTAACAGGTGGTC
>JANOUJ010000293.1:0-3832 GCA_031416815.1 Chitinophagaceae bacterium | reverse complement strand
CGGCCTGCACGACAGCCAGGTACAATATTTTGAGCCGGCCAAATGGGTTGCCAAACTGCGTGAAATGAAAACAGATAAAAACAAGCTGATGCTGTACACCAATATGGAAGCTGGCCACGGCGGCGCTTCCGGAAGATTTAAAGTATTAAGGGACAGGGCAAGGGAATATGCATTTTTGTTTGCACTGGAAGGGATAACGGAATAAGAAAAAATAGAAATTGAACTTAAGGCCGCCCGATTACCAGGGCGGCTTTTTTAATTCATAAAGGATTAGGCTGCTGCCAAGGCTGTTATTATTTAAATAGATAATAGTTCATTTAAAAATTTGCCGCCCCCGTATTATTAATTAAGGACATATCACTATCATGAATAAACGAAAATAAAGGTGTAAACACCCTTTATACATGTATTTGCAAAGGATTACAAGAATTATAGACTATGTTGCATTTGAAACCGCACTAACATGAAAACACTAGTAACATTTTGCCTGATAATAATCTTTGTTCAAAACAATACCAAAGTAATTGCCCAATGTACCGAAGCCAAAGATCCTGAGATGGCAAAGTATATGAAACTCACCAAGACACAGGATGCACAAGGCTGTTCACAATGTGGCATGCTGGCGCTTTATTTTTGTTCTGCCAAATACAGTGTTAAACAGGAAGATATACAAAAGGTAGGGGCACTGATCACTGCCTGCAAAACAAATATCCGGAACATGGGTCAACCTTATTGTTGCCCCGATTATTTGAACAAAGAGCCACAATGGGGTATTATGGCTGGTAATGCCGGCAGCCAAAAAACTGCAGGCTCCGGTACAGCATCATTGAATGAAAATGCAAACGCAGGTAACGCCAATGCAGTTAACAATTCACTGAAACTGCAACAAACAGAAGAAGTATTGAATTCGATACTGAAACAATTGGAAACAGATCCTGCCAACCCTTTGAATATCGATACTAAATTCCTGAACGATTTCTCGGGCCTTTTGCCGGAAGGCTCTCTAAAAAATACGCTTCAGAGTTATGGTTCCAATTTAGGTACAGATGGCAATTTAAGCCTAAGACAGATCTATTGGGACGTAGCAGCGGGATTTAAGCAAAACCCCTCATTGATCAGTAATAGTCAATTTGCAAATACGGCACAAGGGTTAAATCTTATGCTTGACAACTTTACCTTGTTGTCCAATAAACTGAAGAGCAATGGTGGCAAATATGAATTTGGCGCTTTTATGAATGACCCTCAATTAATAGGAAGTCTTGCAAATATTACTGGTTCTTATGAAAGTGCCCAAGCGCTCGGCAATGGTATTGAATTAGTTTCCATGATCAGTGCTCAGCATTCTGAAGATAAAAAATTGAAAGAAGATTATAAAAAATTAGCAAAACTAAGCACTGACTACCTCTACATTGAAAAGGATGAAAATTTAGGGAGCGCATTGATTGACGCATACCTTGGTATTGTAGGGCATCAAGTGGTTACTCCTATCTACAGGTATGATTTAAACAATGGTGCTTCCCTTCGTGTGGAAAATGGCATATTAAAATACTTCAACGCCAAAAAGGGAATAATAAAAAACTTAATGATCGTTGATAAAAGGCATGATGGGAAGTTTTATAAAACTGATGACAGAGGGTACCAATTATCGACAATTCTGATTTCGCATGACGAAAAGGTATTCTATATTTTTGTTAACCCAGATGCTATTTCAGATATAAAGTGCAAAGACTGCTTAATAAAATGTGGATATACAATAGACTCTGAAAACGGCGAGATCATATATAAAGTTGATAACAAATCCTGCTACAACGATGCTCCCAGCGCATCGCAGATACTAAACGATGCACGATTTAATAATAATAATATCCTGATCACTTATCCGTTTTCTGCAAGCAGTAATCTTTTCTGGACCTATAAAAATGCCTTTACCTCGAAAGAAAAACAATTAGAAAATATCGAAGGAGCCAAGCATGCAAAGTTTGGTATTGCCGGAGCGGGGCTTGATAAAAACAAAAAATTTATCATAAACAATAAAGAACGAAAATTCAAAACTGCAGGCGAATTTTCTATTGAGCCTTTGTTTGATTTTTTAGTAAAGTTTCATTACGTATTTGAGAAAGATAGCTCATTCCTTAATCTTTTTTGGGGAGGAATAAGAGAATATGATAAGGAGAGAACTATATATTCCAGTTCGATGTTGCAGGTAGCCAAAAATGAAGAATATTATAATGCTGATGGAATGATCAATGAGCTTACCGGAATTGCTATGAGCAGATTGGGAGATCTGTACTTTACAAATAAAAATGGCTATATAGGTAAACTGAACGCTAATGACTATAAACTGGATGATCCGTTATTTACTTCAAAAATGCGCAAAGCAATGGAGAAAAAAATATTTGCTTCATATGATTTTGTTTCAAGCAAAAGTTATGTTTCGGTGCAGGGGCTATTACGACAGGAAGATGCATATTCTATCTATCCTTCTATGAAACTTACCCCTGATGAAAAATTAATTACTTATGTTGTTCATGATCACCTATACATCGTAAGCATAGATGACTTTAGTAAAGTGAATGACTATCAGTTAGGATGTCAACCGTACAATTATTTCTTTACTAAGGAAAATGGTGATTGGGTGATCAATTTGCAATCCTTAAATGAGTTCAAGTTTCCGGTAACAAAGAAATACTCAATACCTAAAATGCTAAGAGCCTCGGAAGCCTCAGAGAAAATGGCTAGTAACAAGACATCACCATCTACTGACCTTAAAAATACTAATTTCTCTTTGGCCGATGAGATAAAAAAATTAAAAGAATTACTGGATTCCGGTGCCATTACAAAAGAAGAATATGATGCCGCAAAAAAACAATTGCTGAATAAATAATTTCTTTAGTTAAATAAACAAGGTTCACAATAATTAATACCCACAATGAAAATGATAAAATACCTGATTCTTTGCCTTGTAACAATTTTTGCACAAAGCAACATGCAGGTAACTGCACAATGTACCGAAGCCAAAGACACGGAGATGGCAAAGTACATGAAACTCACCAAGACCCAGGATGAACAGGGATGTTCCCAATGCGCCATGTTGGCGATGTATTTTTGTTCTGCTAAATACAGTATTAAGCAGGAAGATATACAAAAAGTTGGGGCACTGATCACTGCCTGCAAAACAAATATCCGGAATATGGGGCAACCATATTGTTGTCCTGATTATTTGAACAAAGAACCGCAATGGGGTATTATGGCTGGCAATGCCGGCAGCCAAAAAGCCGCCGGCTCCGGTACAGCATTATTGAATGAAAATGCAAAGACCGGTAATACCAATCCAGGTAACAATTCACAGAAATTGCAGCAAACCGAGGAAGTGCTGAATGACTTACTGAAACAGCTGGAAATAAATTCTGCCAATCCTTTAAATATTGATACAAAATTCCTAAACGATTTCTCAGGGCTTTTGCCGGAGGGTTCTCTAAAAAATACGCTTCAGAGTTATGGGACCAATTTGGGCACAGATGGGGACCTGAGTTACCGGCAGGTGTATTGGGATGTTGCGAGCGGGTTTAAACAAAACCCGTCGCTGGCAAGTGAGACAGAATTCTCTAAAACTATGACCGGTTTAAGTCTTTTACTGGATAATTCGGAAGTGATCACCAACAGTTTAATAAATAATGCAAAGAACTATAAGTTCGGTGCCTTCATGAACGACCAGAATTTTGTTACCGGGCTTTCCAATGCAACAGGTTCTTATGAAACCGGTCAGGCTATCGCAAATGGCGTTGAGCTGGCTGCCATATTTACCCAAGCCTTTACTGCTGGCCCAAAATTT
>JANOUJ010000292.1:0-11297 GCA_031416815.1 Chitinophagaceae bacterium | reverse complement strand
TAGGTAGTGAAGGAAAACTTGGCGGACAGGCACAGGTACCGGGTGTTGCAGGTACATGGAAAGATTTGACCGACTCCGTAAATATTATGGCCGGTAATCTTACATCGCAGGTGCGTAACATTGCCGAAGTAACTACTGCTGTGGCAACCGGTGACCTTTCCAGAAAAATTGATGTGGATGTAAAAGGTGAGATCCTTGAGTTGAAGAATACGATCAACACGATGGTGGAACAGTTGAGAAGTTTTGCATCAGAGGTAACCCGTGTGGCACGTGAGGTAGGTAGTGAAGGTAAACTCGGCGGACAAGCTGCGGTAAAAGACGTTGGTGGTGTGTGGAAAGACCTTACAGATTCTGTAAATGGTATGGCGAGTAACTTAACTGACCAGGTTCGTAATATCGCCGAGGTAACAACGGCTGTGGCAAAAGGCGACTTATCAAGAAAAATTACGGTGGATGTGAAGGGCGAGATATTGGAATTAAAAGATACCATCAACACGATGGTGGATCAGTTGAATTCCTTTGGTAGTGAGGTAACCCGTGTGGCACGTGAGGTTGGTAGTGAAGGTAAACTTGGCGGACAGGCAGCGGTAAAAGATGTTGGTGGTGTGTGGAAAGACCTGACGGATTCTGTAAATGGTATGGCCAGTAACTTAACTGACCAGGTGCGTAATATTGCCGAAGTAACAACAGCGGTGGCAAAGGGTGACCTATCAAGAAAAATCACGGTGTATGAGAAGGGTTAGATATTGGAATTGAAAGATACCATCAACACGATGGTGGATCAGTTGAACTCATTTGGTAGCGAGGTAACCCGTGTGGCCCGGGAGGTAGGATCGGAAGGTAAATTGGGTGGGCAGGCCGACGTACCTGGCGTTGCAGGAACATGGAAAGATCTTACTGATTCGGTAAATAAAATTGCCAGTAACCTTACATCGCAGGTGCGCAACATTGCCGAGGTAACTACGGCTGTGGCTAATGGTGACCTATCAAGAAAAATTGGTGTGGATGTAAAAGGCGAGATCCTGGAGCTGAAGAATACCATCAATACGATGGTGGACCAGCTTCGTGGTTTTGCATCGGAAGTAACCCGTGTGGCACGTGAGGTTGGTACCGAAGGTAAACTTGGCGGACAGGCGAATGTGCCTGGTGTGGCCGGTACATGGAAAGATCTTACTGACTCGGTGAACCAGATGGCTGGTAACTTAACAGCCCAGGTAAGGAATATTGCGGATGTGGCCATTGCGGTGGCAAATGGTGATATGAGTAAAAAAATTACGGTGGATGTTCGTGGAGAGATCCTGCAGTTAAAAGAAACATTGAACACGATGGTGGATCAGTTGCGGGCATTCGCATCTGAGGTAACAAGGGTGGCACGTGAGGTTGGTACCGATGGTAAACTTGGCGGACAGGCATTTGTACCGGGTGTTGCGGGTACATGGAAAGATCTTACTGACTCGGTGAACCAGATGACGGGTAACCTTACTGCACAGGTACGTAATATTGCCGAGGTAACAAAAGCGGTGGCATCGGGTGACCTTTCAAAAACAGTGGCCATTGACGTAAAAGGAGAAATTCTTGATCTAAAAAATACCATTAATACCATGGTGGAACAGTTGAACTCATTCGCCTTTGAGGTAACGAGGGTGGCACGTGAAGTTGGTACCGAAGGAAAACTTGGCGGGCAGGCAGAAGTAAGAGGTGTGGGTGGTACCTGGAAAGATCTTACGGATAGTGTGAACATGATGGCATCTAACCTTACCAACCAGGTACGTGGTATCGCAAAAGTGGTAACTGCCGTGGCAACCGGTAACCTTAAACAAAAACTGGCCATCGTATCACGGGGTGAGGTGGCGCAGTTGATCGATACGATTAATGAGATGATTGATACGCTTGCGTTATTTGCCGACCAGGTAACAACAGTGGCACGTGAAGTTGGTGTGGATGGACAGTTGGGCGGACAGGCATCTGTACCGGGTGCATCAGGTATCTGGAAAAATCTTACAGAGAACGTGAACCAGCTTGCACAAAATCTTACCACACAGGTGCGGTCAATTTCCGAAGTGGCATCTGCTGTAACAAAGGGTGATCTTACCCGTACGATTCGTGTGGAAGCCAAAGGCGAGGTGGAAGCGTTAAAAGATACCATCAACCAGATGATTGCAAATCTGAAAGAAACAACATTGCTGAACCAGGAACAGGATTGGCTGAAATCGAACCTGGCGAAGTTTACGCAAATGCTGCAGGGACAAAGAGATCTGAAAACAGTAACGCAACGTATCCTTTCCGAATTGGCACAGGTGGTTACGGCGCATTGGGGTGCCTTTTATATATTAAGGCAGGATGAAGAAAGCCAGGATGTAAAACTGAGCCTCTTCTCTGCTTATGGTTATAAATCTGAAAAGAACATTCCAACAGAATTTGCTATCGGCGAAGGTTTAGTGGGCCAGGTTGCTTTTGAAAAAGAAAGGATCATGTTATCCAAGGTTCCAAGCAATTATATCAAGATCAATTCCGGGTTGGGAAAATCAAACCCATCCAACCTGATCATTTTGCCAGTGTTATTTGAAAATAAAGTGAAAGCTGTAATTGAACTGGCCTCGCTTGATTTTTTCAGTCAAACGCACCTAGACTTTTTAAGCCAGCTTACAGAGAGTATTGGTATCGTGTTAAACACCATCGAAGCAAACTCACGTACAGAGGAGCTGCTCACACAATCTCAATCACTTGCAGGTGAGTTAAAACTGCAGCAGGAAGAGTTGAGCCGTACCAATGATGAATTGCAGGATAAAGCATTGCTGCTGGTGAAACAGAAAAATGAAGTGGAAGACAAGAACAAAGAGGTGGAAGAAGCAAGACGCTCACTGGAGGAAAAAGCGGAGCAGTTGCAGCTTACATCAAAATACAAATCAGAGTTCCTGGCAAATATGTCGCATGAGTTAAGAACCCCGTTGAACAGTTTACTCATACTTGCGCAGCAGTTATATGAAAACGCAGAAGGAAACCTGAATGATAAACAGGTGCGGTACGCAAAAACCATTCACTCCTGCGGTGATGACCTGATACAATTGATCAATGACATCCTTGATCTTTCTAAAATTGAATCAGGATTTATTTCTGCTAACATTTCACCGGTTCGTTTTGCAGAGATCGCATCATTTGTTGAAACTACATTTAAGCCATTTTCCGAAGCCAAACATTTACGTTTTACTATTGAAACAGATGCCCAACTTCCGGTTAGTATGGAAACCGATCTCCAGCGTCTCAACCAGATCCTCAAGAACCTGTTGTCAAACTCATTCAAATTCACCGAAAAAGGAGAAGTTAAATTAAAGATATACGAAGCCCACAAAAACTGGAAACAGAGCAATGCGAATCTGGATACGGCTAAACGAGTGGTTGCCTTTGCCATCAGTGATACCGGTATCGGTATCCCGCAGGATAAACAGAATATTATTTTTGAAGCGTTCCAGCAGGCAGAAGGATCTACAAGCCGTAAATATGGAGGAACCGGTTTGGGTCTTTCCATCAGCCGTGGCCTTGCAGAATTATTGGGTGGCAGCATTGAGCTGGAAAGCAATTTATCACATGGCAGCACTTTTACATTGTTCCTCCCTATTGACAGTGTGACCGGTATTATATCAAAAGAAACATCCGGTAGTTTAACCGCACTGCAGCAGTTAACTTTAGGAGAAGGCCAAGGCGAAATAGATTCGCTTTTAAATTCTATCAGGGCAACCAGTGGTACAAGCGATACCAAAAACCTCAATATCGTTAACGAAATGATCAACGATACCGGTGATGACCGGACAAATATTCAGCCCACAGATAAGGTATTGCTGATCGTTGAAGACGATCTTCGGTTTGGTAAGATCATGATTGAAAAGGCACACCAGAATGATATGAAGGCCATTGTAGCCATCAGTTATATTGAAGTATTCGATTTCATAAACCGCTTTACACCCGATGCAATAACGCTGGATGTTAAATTACCGGATACCAGCGGCTGGAAGGTGCTTGACATGCTGAGGAATGATCTCAATTACCGCCACATCCCCATCTACCTTGTTTCGGGCGAAGAGAACAGGAGCCTGGCCCTCAAACGTGGCGCAAGGAACTTTTTATTAAAACCGTTGGATAATGAATCGATCAATGAACTGTTTGAGGACATTATCTCTATAAGCAAAACCGGCATAAAGAAAATTTTGCTGGTAGAGGACAATGAAATTGATTCTTCTCAAATTGCAAAAATGATCAGCTTCGACAAAACAAAGGTTACCATTGCATCTACCGGTAAAAAAGCTATCCAGCTATTAGGCAGTAAAGAGTTTGATTGCATCATCCTGGATTATACACTACCCGATATGTCTGGCTCCGACCTGCTCAACAAAGTAGAAGAGCTGAAATATAAATTAACCCCGGTTATTGTTTATTCAGCAAAGGATTTTAATAAAACCGAACTTAGCCTTATTAATCGTACATCAAATACCATTTTGCTGAAAGGTGTTAACTCCCTCGAAAATTTGCTGGAAGAAACCATCGTTCACCTGCACCTACAGCACAAGGAATTGCCGTCGGATAAACAGCGTATCATTGAAGGTATTCGGATAAAAAATGATATTCTTACAGCCCGGAACATACTGGTGGTGGATGATGATGTGCGTAACCTGTTTGCTTTAACTACCGTTTTTGAAAGGTATAATATCAATACCATTACGGCAGAAAGCGGCATGGAAGCCATTGATATGATCAACAATGAGGAGCTGAAAGTGGAGATGGTATTGATGGATATTATGATGCCGGAAATGGATGGTTATGAAACCATACAGAAAATAAGACGGGAGCATAAGAACAGCACACTGCCTATTATTGCAGTTACTGCCAAAGCGATGAAAGGCGACCGTCAGAAATGCATTGAAGCTGGCGCCTCAGATTATATCACCAAGCCTCTTAAAATTGACCAATTGCTGTCCTTAATGCGTATTTGGTTCTATAAATAAATCCAATGAAAAAAAAGATCTTATTAGTTGATGACAGGGAAGACAATTTGCTCTCTATGGAGACGATACTGGAGCCGGACGGGTATGAACTGGTAAAAGCGAATTCAGGAAGGCAGGCATTAAAGATACTGTTGGCCGAATTTGATTTCGCCATGATCTTAATGGATGTAAAAATGCCCAACCTCAACGGTTTTGAAACGGCGGCACTTATTTATGAAAGGGAGAAACTGAGACACATCCCCATCATTTTTATAACTGCCAATACCTACGGGGAAGAAAGCATTTTTAAAGGTTACCGGATGGGCGCCATTGACTATATATATAAACCCATCAACCCGCAATTACTCCGTACCAAAGTGTCTGTATTTATTGACCTGTACACAAAGAATCACCAATTGGTTGCCCAGGAACAAAGGTTAACAACCATCAACAAAAGCCTTGAGAATGAAATAAAAGAACGCAAGATCTCCGAAGCAAACGTTAAAGAACTTAACCGCCAATTGCAGGAGAATATTGATGACCTGGAGGCTGCTAATAAAAACCTGGATCGTTTTGCGTTCATGTCTTCGCACGACCTGCAGGAACCACTGCGTAAGATCTGTACTTTCAGCGATCTTTTATACTCAAAATATAAAGATTTATTTGACGAGGATGCAAACCGGTATATCAGCCGGATCCAAAAATCTGCCCTCCGTATGCAGACGTTGATAAAGGATATACTGCAATTTTCCAGAGTAACCAGCGACAGGTCTTCTTTTGTAAGCACTGACCTTAATGGGTTAGTGGCCGATGTATTAACCGAAATGGAATCAACCGTACAGCAGGAGAAAGTTGATGTTACGATCACTCCACTTCCGAAGCTGGAAGTAAATGCCGGCCTTATGGCTGCGCTGTTCTCCAATTTAATAGGTAATGCTATAAAATACCGAAAAAAAGATGTTGACCCTGTAATAAAAATATATGCACAACACGAAAACATGGCCCGGGCAGGAAATGAACTGAACAAAGCAGTTAAAGAAAAATACTGCAGGATCTATGTGGAAGACAATGGTATTGGATTTGACCAAAAATATGCCGAACAGGTATTTAATATGTTTGTAAGGCTGCATGGCAATAATGAATATGAGGGAACTGGCATTGGCCTGGCTTTGTGTAAACAGATAGCAGAACATCACCATGGTTTTATATCGGCTCTAAGTAAAGAAAACCAGGGTACCACTTTTATAATTTCGTTACCATGCACATAATGGTAAGTGTTGATCTTTAAAAACAAGTCATGTCCATAATAAAAAAAACACCGATACGGATCTTAGTTGTAGATGATGATGAAGATGATTTTTTTATCATCAGCGAGTATATTAAAAAGATCGAACACCAGCAGTTTGCGATAGACTGGTGCTTTAAATACAGTGAAGCGGAAAAAAAAGTATGTGAGGGCAATCATGACCTGTATTTTATTGACTATCTCTTAGGCGCAAAAACCGGGTTAGAACTCATACAGGAGTCTGTAAAAAACAACTGCGAAGCGCCCTTTATTTTACTTACGGGTAATGGCAACCATGCCATTGACCTGATGGCCATGGAATCAGGTGCCGTGGATTATCTTATAAAAGGAGAACTGAACACAGAAAAAATGGAGCGGTGCATACGCTATTCAATGGACAGGGCATCATCCTTAAAAGCACTGAAGACCAATGAAAGGAAGTTCCGCAATATTTTCGAACGGTCGAAGGACATGGTATTTGTTGCAGATGAGCAACTGTTTTTTACTGAAGTAAATGGTGCCTCTTTTACATTACTCGAATACGACCGCCAGGAACTGATTTCTAAAAGCCTTTATGAAATTATTGCATATAAAAATGATGCCAACGAGATAAAACAACTATTATCGGCGTCGGAAGATGTGACGGATAAAGAAGTGGAAGTAGTTACAAAAAATGGAGAAAAAAAATATTGTATCCTTACCCTTTCAAGGGAAAAGGATATTACAGGCGCCGTATATACCCAGGGCATCATGCACGATATTACCTCGCTGAAAAAAGTGGAAAGAGATACCCTGATGTTGGAAAAATTAAATGTTGCAAGCCGGCTGGTGAGAATATTGGCACATGAGGTAAGAAATCCGCTGAACAATATCATGTTGTCTACCGAGCAAATAGAACAGTCGCCCGATAACCCTGATTCGGCCATCTGTATTGAGATAATTAACAGAAATGCAAAACGGATAGGAGACCTGATCACAGAGTTGCTGAATTCGTCGAGGCGTGACCCGATAACCGTAGAAAAAAAATCATTGCAATCGGTGCTTGATGAAACCATTGAAGCGGCCATCGACAGAATAAACCTGCGGCATATCAGGTTACAGCGTGATTACCTTGACGAACCGGCATGGGTGATGGCAGATAACGAAAAACTAAAGATCGCTTTTCTTAATATCATCATAAATGCCATTGAGGCGATGCCGGCAACAGAAGGCGAATTAATTGTAGCTGTCACAAAGAAAAATCAACAATTCATCGTTTCCATTACAGACAATGGCTGCGGTATTGGCGAGGACGATATCAATCAGGTTTTTGAACCCTATTTTACGTCCAAACAAAATGGTATGGGCCTCGGGTTGGCATCAACATTAAACATCCTGCAATCGCACAATGCAACTTACAATGTTCAATCCAGGGTGGGTGGCGGAACCACTTTCAACTTATTTTTTAATAATGTGTAATGTTATGTCTGGGTTATTTCAACGGGTTAAAAACATTATAGTTAGATAACACTGTTTCTTTCATTTAAATTTTATATTTTGGGATTGCCAGTGTACGTATAAAAAACAAAACTTAAGTTTGTGAAGGCAGGAAAGCTGTATTTTATAGTAGATGATGACCCTGATGACCAGGAGTTATTTATTGAGGCCTTACAAAGATTAGACGGACAGGGTACCTGTGTAACCGCTTTTAATGGACAGGAAGGGCTCCAAAAGCTCCTGACTGAAATGCCTGCTTCCCCTGATTTTATCTTTCTTGATTTGAACATGCCCAGGATGAACGGCAAGCAGTTTCTTGCAGAAATAAAGAAAATTAAGCGCATTCAGGATATACCTGTGATCATCTATTCCACTTCCACCGATAAAAAAGATATACTGGATACCATCCAATTGGGCGCCGCCTATTATTTACAGAAGCCTAACCGGTTTGAAGACCTTACCATGGCTTTGTCTAACATTATCTCCCGCAAATGGAATTAAGTTGGGTTTAACACTTAATTTTTCACAACAGTGCAAGCATATGCACAAATATTCCCACCGGTGGAAAAAAAATACACAAAAAGTGTCAGGAAACACGCTACTTAACGGTAATTAATTCTGGTAAAGAATTTGGAAGCATATGATAAATCCATCCCCATGCCGTACCAATATGAAAATTATGCATTGATCCAAAAACTGATCACTGAAATAAAAAACGCTTTATTTAAAACAGATGTCAGTGCTGATGCTTTGCCCTTGTCCAATGATGTCGTATCGATCCTTGAAACAGATGCCCTCGGAAATATCTGGTTTTATGCAACCTGCATTGGTAACTATGCAGGTGATCTTTTAAATAATTTTAATGCAAACCTTGATTTTTATCAAACCGGCGGTACATACCGGTTGCGGATCAAAGGAGAAGCATCAATAGTTACCCGTGGAGACATGCTTACAAAATTTTTTACTGATCAAAAAATCAATGCACGCAACAGTATACTGATCCGGATGAAGATAAACCAGGCAGTATATTATGAGAACCGGAATCCGCTCAATACGTCATCATCGTTTAAAACAAGTGTGCGAGGCTTTTTTTCTGAGTTATTGTTTTCTCCAAAGAAACGTGAGTTTAATTTTAACTGACAGGTATGCGTGGTAGCTATTTGTACAATTCCCCGGCAAATTATCCTCTTATTGTAGAATTGATTCCACACAATTTTTGCATCCCAATATGTAAAGTGCCCGTTGGCAGCTAAAAAAGTGGTTTAAATGAAAGTGGCATGATATTGTAAATATCAGAATAAGAGGTAAAAGAAAAAAATCTAACCATAACCAAAAAAGATAATCTATGAAATTGTTTATTAAGCATATGATCAGTACCCCTTGCAAATTGTTTGTAAAGGATGAGTTGAAGAAACTGGGAATTGAATATAACTCTGTGGAGCTGGGAGAAGTTGAGCTCAACGGAAATCTCAGTGTGGTACAACGTGAACAACTTGGTGACTGCCTCAACAAATATGGCTTTGAGCTGATGGTTGACAGGCGTATCATTCTGGTGGAAAAAATAAAAAACATCATCATTGAGATGATCTATTACACCGACGAGCGGATATCTACAAAATACTCTTACATCCTGAGTCAAAAATTAGGTTTTAATTATACTTACCTGGCGGGAATATTCTCCGAAAATATGGGTATTACCATCGAAAAATATATCATATTGCTGAAGGTGGAACGTATTAAGGAATTGATCATGTTTGGTGAGTTGAATATGACGGAAATTGCATGGAAATTAAATTACAGCAGTATCGCACATTTATCTTTTCAATTTAAAAAAGTTACGGGCCTCACGCCTTCTCAGTTCAGGCAATTAAATGGTAATAGAAGAATATCAATTGAGGAGATAGGCAATCCGAAAAATATTTATAATTTATCTGCAAATTAATTAAGCCGGGTTACGCATTGGTACTTCGCTTTTAATTTATTTATTTCCGGGCCCTGCTTTCAGAATTGTTTTATAAACGTTCTTATAAAAAGCAGGGCTTTGGTTTATCCTTTTTTCTAAAACAAAATATATGAGACCATTATGGACAGGCGCTATAGGTTTTGGACTGGTAAATATTCCGGTAAAACTTTTCAGCGCAACTCAAGGCAGCGAACTCGACCTGGATATGCTGGATAAGAAGGATCATGCAAATATCAAATTCCTCAGGGTAAACGCAAAAACAGGTAAAGAAGTAAAATGGGAAAATATTGTAAAAGGCTACATGCTCAACGATAAGTATGTGGTGCTCGATGATAAAGATTTTGAAAAAGCATCGGCCGTTAAAACAAAAACTATCGAAATCAGCGACTTTGTGTTACAAAATGAGATAGACAGCGCTTATTACGAAACACCGTATTACCTGGCACCAGACAAATCCGGCACCAGGGCGTATGCATTGTTACGGGAGGCCTTAAAAAAAACGGGAAAAGCAGGTGTTGCCAGTTTTGTAATGCGCAATAAAGAAGCGCTCGCCATACTGAGGGTGTCAGGCGATGTGATCATTTTAAATAAGATCCGTTTTGCCGAAGAGATCAGGGATTCAAAAGAACTGGCAATTCCTGCAGCCACTGTTAAAGCAACAGAACTTAAAATGGCTGTCACGCTGGTGAACCAACTTTCAGGAAAATTCAACATCAGTAAATATAAAGATACTTACAGCGCCGATCTTTTAAAATTGATAAAGGCTAAAAGCAAGGGAAAGAGCGTGACACCGCAGCTAAAAGTGGTGCACAGTAAAACCAAAGATCTGATGGAACAATTAAAAGCAAGCCTGGGTACCAAAACCAAAAAAGCTTCCTGACATGAGCCTGGCCAAATACAAGTCCAAAAGAAATTTTTCAGAATCGCCTGAACCGGAAGGCGACATAAAAAAGGGTGCACCTGCACTTGCGTTTGTGGTGCAAAGGCACAAGGCGTCACACCTGCATTACGATCTCAGGCTCGAGATGGATGGTGTATTAAAAAGCTGGGCCGTACCCAAAGGTCCTTCTATGAATCCCAAAGATAAGAGGCTGGCGATGATGGTAGAAGATCACCCTTATGCTTACAAAGATTTTAAAGGTATCATCCCGTCTGGCTATGGTGCCGGCATTGTGGAAATATGGGATACAGGAAAATATACTGATCTGGAAGGGTCAGAAAAAAAGGCTGCAGAAAAAAAATTGAAATCCGGATTAAAGGCAGGTAGCCTCAAATTCACCTTATCTGGAAAAAAATTAAAAGGCGAATTCGCTTTGGTAAAATTAAAAGGTAAACAGGAAAATGCATGGCTGCTGATAAAGCACAACGACAAATACGCGGTTGATGTTGAATATAATAGTGAACATGAAACTCCGGCCTCCTCTCCCATCAATAAATGGCTGGCTGAAAATGCCGGGCCTAAAAAAAAACTTTTACCGTCACCAAAACGGAGCCACGTAAAAAATTGACCCGGTTTATAAAGCCCATGTTGGCTAAAGAAACCGGAAAAGCTTTCGATGATTCCACCTGGCTGTTTGAAATTAAATGGGATGGTTAC
>JANOUJ010000291.1:0-4990 GCA_031416815.1 Chitinophagaceae bacterium | reverse complement strand
GTACTTGGGCTAATGAAGAGTCCGCCGTTAATTGCAGTTTTTACGGTTGCCTGTTTACCAACCGGAAAAAAATGGGCGGCACCTAGTTTTATCCTGAACTGGTAAGAACGTGCTTTTACCGAATCATATAAACTGGCATAGTTAAAAACCGGGTCCTTTAAGTTTAGTATCTCGTTATTCTTTTTAATATTTTTAATACCTACCGACCCCGTAAGTTTTATTTCATTTCCGCTGCGGGGATTAAGTTTGTAATCGGTCTTATTCCATTCATACTCCAGGCCCACATTTACGGCAGTAACATCAATATTGGGGGGCAGTTTTTTTGTTGCTTTTACCAGGTTGGTATCCACACCGGTACCCAGTAAAAAACTGTTTTGCCATTGCACAAATATTTTGCCCGCCTGGTGTACGGATAATAAATACTGCAAGCCCAGCAGTGCATTGATCTGTAAAAACGTAGAATCTTTTTTAAAAAGATCAAATGCAAAATCGAAACCAAAATTTGAATTGAAAATATACGGTTGCTGAAAGCCAAGGTTCAATCTGGGCGACTTGGGTTGCAACTGCTGCCATTTCAGCAAAATAGTCTCACCATTGCTTAGTGCATTTTTCAGATCAAGATTTACGTCGGCTGTTAATTGTAGTTTACCAGTTTGGTCACCACTTGGCAAAAAGCCAACTAAAAAATTAGCCTGGCTGCTTCTTTTGGGTGCCAGGTAAAGATTAAGAATAGAACCGGTACCAAGCATGGTAACATCGGCTGGCTGTACTTCCTGCAAATAAGGAAGCTCGAGCAACCGCTTGCTCACCTGGTCCAGTTTCTCTTTGTTGTACAAACTGCCGTTGGCGATCCCCAAATAATGCCGCAGAAATTTTTTCGATATTCTCGCCTTTCCCAAAACCCTGATGCTATCAACATGGTATAAGGGCCCTTTTTTTGCCCTCAATAAAGCATCCATCTTGTTATCATCAAGCCGGATACTGTCTAAAAATATTTCGGCAAAGGGATAGCCGTTCTTCTCATAATAATTCAGGATCTTTTCCTGCAAGGCCAGCAGTTGTTGAATGTTTAGCAATTTACCCTCATAATCATTTTCTCTAAATCGGCTATCATCCATCGCAGCTTTTTCAATACCATCTGGCTTCAGTTTTATCCATTGGTATTGCTTGCCCAAAAATAAATGTATCGTTGTAGCATGCTCATTTTCAAAAATACTATCAACCGAAGCAGTTGGATAACCCTTGGAACTCAGCAAAGAAACCAATCCCTGCACATAAGAGTTACACAACGCCTTGCCTGCAAATGCCTTTTGCAATTTTAAAGGAGCAGCATTAAAGGAGTTATCTTTGTCAACGAACTGAATGTGTAATTGATAGGGAAGATTTTTTGGAGCCTGTGCATTGCTGCTTGATGCAGTGAGTAAAAGTCCAATACACATTAGTACAGGAAACAGGGTTTTGCAGCATATTAATTTAACAGGCGTCATTAATAATCAAATCTAAAATAATATCCCGATACTTACCGGGACAAAAATCAAAATTCTTTGCCCGGCATTTATATTCATATACCTTTTTGTAAACAGGCCTGTCATTACTGTAACTTTCATTTTTCAACATCACTTGAGCTTAAAGGAAAAATGGTGGAAGCAATTGTGAAAGAGATAACCTCATCCCCGTCCCTTCTCCCAAGGGAGAAGAATGAAGCGAAGATTGAAGCGAAGCATGAAAAGGAAATAATTTCAACCCTTTATTTTGGCGGAGGTACGCCCAGTATTTTAAGTACTGATGAATTAAAAATTATTTTTGAAGCATTACAGAAACGTTTTGTTTTTGCTGATGATATTGAAATTACATTAGAAGCAAACCCTGATGATATTACAAATAAGAAATTGCAAGAATGGAATACAATCGGCATCAACAGGCTTAGCGTTGGCATACAAAGTTTTTTAGACGAAGAATTAAAATGGATGAACAGGGCACATACCGCAGCTGAGTCAATTGCCTGTATTGATCTTATCAACGCGGCAGGCTTTACAAATTTTTCTGTAGACCTGATCTATGGTTCGCCAATTTTGAGTGATGATAATTGGAAAAGAAATGTTGACATCGTTATGCAACAAGACATTCCACACGTATCCTGTTATGCATTAACGGTTGAGCCCAAAACTGCATTGGACAAAATGATTGCACAGCATAAAAAAGAACCTGTTGACGCAGAAAAACAAGCCAGGCAATTTTTATTACTAATGGATTGGATGCAGCAGGCCGGATATGAACATTACGAGATCAGCAATTTTGCAAAGCCGGGATTGCGAAGCAAACACAACAGCAGTTACTGGAGCGGAAAATCTTATTACGCCTTTGGACCTGCCGCACATGCATTTGACGGTACAAACAGAAGATGGAATGTTGCCAACAACGCTTTGTATATTCAATCATTACAAAATAATATTATTCCTTTTGAAGAAGAAGTACTTACTGAAACACAACAGTTGAACGAGTACATTATGACCTCTCTAAGAACAATAGAAGGATTGGACCTGGATCATGTACGGTATGTTTTTGGTGACGAGAAAAGCAACAAAATCAGGATAGCAAGCAGCAAATATGAAAGTACCGGCAAATTGAAAACAGCGAATAGTAAACTTATTTTAACAAGAGAAGGAAAATTGTTTGCTGATGGCATTGCAGCAGATCTATTTTTCTGAGTGGCTGTATTGCCTCCTCAAATACTTAACAAGCTCTGCAATACTTAAGCAAACCACCATTAAGATGAGGGCCGTTGAACTGATATTTGAAAATGAAAATGGCATTGCTTTAGTTTCTATAATAAAGCTACAACGTTTTATACCAAACCCAACTCAATACTGTTAAAACCCTCGGCAGCAGGCAGGCTTTCCCATAAAATTTTATAAACGGTGTCTGCAATCGGCATATCTGCCTGTATCTTCCGGTTGATGATATGCATACATTTGCTGGCATTATATCCCTCTGCAACCATGCTCATTTCCAATTGGGCCCCTTTCACAGAATAACCTTTACCAACCATATTACCAAAGGCCCGGTTACGGCTGTGTAGAGAGTAACAGGTAACCAACAGATCGCCCAGGTAAACCGAAGCTGCATAATTATTAGAGCGGTGATCTTCTGTTGGCTTGCGAATATCAGTATGCCCCACTTCAATGTTTTTTATGCCGGCTTTTTTTAAAAATCCTGCCATTTCATCTGCAGCATTGGCGATAAATACGCTTAAAAAATTATCGCCATAATCCAGCCCGTGGGCAATACCGGAACCAACTGCATAAATATTTTTTAATACCGCTGCGTATTGTACGCCAAAGATATCGTCATTCTCAACGGTGTTTAAATAACCGGTTTTAAAGCAGGCTGCAATTTCATGGGTTACTTTTTCATCAATGCCCGAGAAAGTGAGGTAAGATAATTTTTCAGCCGCTACTTCCTCTGCATGGCATGGGCCAAGCACAGCAAAATAATTGCTCAGCTCAACATTAAATTCATCTTTTAGGTACTCATTCAGCAACAGATTGCTTTCGGGTAAAATGCCTTTTATAGCCGAGATGATCTTTTTACCGGTAAAAATATTCCTGTCGAGCCCACGCAATGCATCATCAGTATAAGCAGATGGTATAACCAGTACAATACACTCGCTGTTTGTAATTACTTCTGCCGGATCGGTGGTTAATTTTAATTTTGAAGTATTGAGATGGGCTGCAGGTAAATACTGTGGGTTATGATGCCGTTCCTGAATGTGTTTGATATGCGCCTCACTCCTGTTCCACCAATAAATGGTATTGCCGTTATCGGTTAAAATTTTTGCTATAGCTGTTCCCCAGCTTCCGCTTCCTAAAATACCAAAGGTCATATTTACTGTTTGTGGTTTATAGTTTCTGGTTTGTGGTTGAAAAGAGTTTACTGGTTTCAAAGCTCTTAACAACAAACTACCAACCTCAAACTACAAACTTGTCAAAGCCCTAGTTTATCTACCGCCAACTGAGCAGCAATCTGGCTGGCATCTTTTTTATTGTATCCTTTTGCTTCTGCAATCAGCTCTCCATCCACAGTAGCTCCAATGGTAAATAAGCGGCGGCCGTTCTCAAATTTTTCGTGCAGGGTTTCAAATTCAAGTGCCTTACCGTTCTTATTGGCCCATCCGTATAACCTGTTCTTAATATTAATTTCCAGGTCTTCCAGGTCATCAATAAACATATGTGGCATAATGATACGTTTCTCCACCCATTTATGGGTTCCGGCATATCCTTTATCCAGGTAAACAGCCCCTATCAGTGCTTCCAGGGTGTTACCAAATATCTGGGAAATCTTCAATGCATTATCGTACTTATTATAAAAGGTAATTTTTTTAAGTCCCATTTTTAAGGCAATGTCATTCAGCTTCTGGCGGTTCACCATCTTGCTTCTCATCTCGGTTAAAAAACCTTCGCCTTTGTATGGATATTTTCTGAAGAGATAATGTGCCACTACCGAACTTAAGACTGCATCGCCCAAAAACTCAAGCCGTTCATTATTTTCATCGGCGCCTTCTCTCACGCTGCGGTGGCTGAGGGCGGTTTTGTAAAGTGTAATTTCCCCGGGGGTAAAACCAAGCACATTGCTCAGTTGCTTTTTAAATTCCCGGTTGCGGGACTGGCCTTTAAAAAAATTCTTTATGAATTGCAAGACGGATAAATTGTTTGCGTGAAATTAATCTTATTTGAGGTCAAAATAAAAGAAACAACCAGTCAGGTTGAAAATTATTCCGGCTATAATTTCTGCTTATTTGATGGTTCCGAACAGGTCACCTTCATTCCAGTTCGGTCTCTTTAAATTTTGTGCTATTGAATAACTGATAAGAAAATTTAATTGAACGTAGGTTTTTGCAGCAGCAAAATTAAAAATGCCATCCATGCCATCAGCGGCCTGGTGATAATATTTAGCCCGCCATTGTTTTACAAAATCAGTGAGGTTGAAACCT
>JANOUJ010000290.1:0-2156 GCA_031416815.1 Chitinophagaceae bacterium | reverse complement strand
CAGCATAGTTTTACCGGCACCGGGCGGACCAATTAAAATGGCATTGTGTCCGCCTGCTGCTGCGATCTCCAAAGCCCGCTTGATATTTTCTTGTCCTTTTACATCGCAAAAATCAATTTCAAAATCGCTTTGTGCATGTGCAAATTCTTCTCTTGTATTTACAATGGTTGGTTTAATGGTCTTTTCATCTTTAAAAAATCCGATCACATCTGTAATATGCTCCACTGCATAAACATTTAGGTTGTTTACCATTGCCGCTTCTCTTGCATTTTGTTTGGGAACTATCAAACCTTTAAAACCTTCTTTGCGTGCCTGTATGGCAATCGGTAATGCGCCTTTTATAGGACGAATTTCTCCATCAAGGCTTAGCTCGCCCATAATTACATATTCGCTTAATCTTTCAGGATTTTCGATTTGCTCCGTTGCACCCAATGTGCCAATAGCAATGGGAAGATCAAAAGCAGTACCGGTTTTTTTTATATCGGCCGGCGCCAGGTTTACCACCAGCTTGGTACGGGGCATGTAATAATGATTACTCTTGATGGCGCTTTCCACTCTTTGCAGGCTTTCTTTAACGGCATTATCGGGCAGGCCAACAATATAATAGTTTTGGCCCTGGTTGTTTACGCTCACTTCCACGGTAATGGTAATAGCCTCTACTCCATAAACTGCACTGCCAAAAGTTTTAACCAGCATGGGTATGTAATTTGGATAAAGTTAGAAAAAGTTTAATAGGAAAGAAGAAGAAAATTTTGGATAGCAATTTTCAAACTTTGTTGGTCAGGCGACAAAGAATTTACGCAAAGAAGTATTGCGATTCCAATCAAAGAGTATTACAAAGGAAATCGCAATTGTTCTTTTGGTTTGGCGGATGTCTTTGTCGGAATGGTTTTTTGTGAGACCGATTTACCGTGCGATCAGTAAATTATTTCATTTAATGAATCATACTCTCAATTATAATCTCTTTCATCCTGTCAATTGCAGCCTTGTCTTTAGGAAATTTTTGTTTTAAGACATTAATCTCGTTTGATATTCTTATAGTATCAAAAATCTTTGATTTAGTATAGTATAAACTATAAAATGCCACTGTATCTGCGCTAAATTTCGTGTATTTATTTTTATCAATGTAATACTGGATGTTTGTTATTGACACATTAAAAGCTGAATCTCTTTTTTTTATATCGTTAATTTCAGCATATCCAAGCCCAGCTAAATCGTTTTTATACATTTGCTTTTCATATTCAAACTCGAAATCACTGTTTTTTAAGGTATCTACAAACATAGCCCCTTCTTTAAAAACTTTTTGCAAATAAAAAACCTGAATCTTACGCTGTATAGATTTCTTTCTCGTTTCGTTGCAGTATAAAGAACTATCCAAAAAAAGTTGAGCCGCTTTTAGATAGTCAGTATTAGAAGATTTGCTATAATTCCCTATTTCTGTTTCTGCCTTTTCATAATTTAATTCACAAGTAGTTTTTGACTGTTGTGCTTTACAACTAAACAGGTACATAGTACCAAGGACAATCATTATTTGTAGTTTCATGGCTTATTTTATTTTACATAGTAACTATTTAGAGTCAAGAATGTTACTGAAAATATATCTTGTCGTCCCAGGATGAAAACTCTTCCAGCTATGCCAAAACTCCTGATAGGCCTGTATTACAGAAAGCTGGTTGCCCTTTAAAACACCATCCACACATTCTCCATTCATATTCCACAAAGAATTAGTTGCAGTATCTTTTAAAGAATGTGAAACAGCATAAAACGTAAAATGCAGCAGCTTATCATTCACTTTCCTGTTCCATACATGAAAAGAACGGTTGTCATTTTCCAGCACTAAAACCAAGGCTGTATTTTGAAAAGTATCGTTAATAACTCTTTGCTTAACCACTTCATTCCAGTCGTAAGCTTTTGCATGTCCGTTTATTTCTACACCAACAATCCATGATTTAAATTTCCAGGAAGCGCTGTCTCTTTTTTCCAGTCCACTCTTAATTGTTCCTTCATCAAATCCCTCCAGCCCCTTGTATTGTTTTGCAAAAGAAGCATCAGGTTGTAAGATGGTTGTGTTTGGGTGTTTGCGTATCCAGGCAGCAAGACTCATCTGTTCTGATGCAATTTCTTTCAATGCCGTTCCTTTCAACTTGCCTGCAACA
>JANOUJ010000289.1:0-2657 GCA_031416815.1 Chitinophagaceae bacterium | reverse complement strand
GAGGAGTGTGTTGCGGCGGCCATAAATGATATTGTCCATTTTATTTATGATGGCCACCTTCCTGATGACGGTAACTGGATAACCCCACAAAGATTTAAAGCCGCCGGATACGACATTCATTTTATTTTTCTGGGGTTAACTACCATTGAATTATCCGCAGAAAGGGTATTTGAACGGGCTGTTATGGGTGGGCATAATGTGCCTCTGTATGAGATTGAAAGAAATTTTTTGGGTAATCTTTACCAGTTAAATAAACAATATACAACACTGGATTCCTTACAAATAATTGATACATCAGAAAGTATAAATCCAAAGCTGCTGGCTGTTTTCCTGAACGGGAAGCCGGATTACTCAGTTTATGAGGAAGAATTTCCTGATTGGTTTAAATTAAAACTTCCGGCTCTTTATAAAAAGATAAAAGATGATGGCACAAAAAATACTGTTTAGTATTTAGATAAAAAAATTATGCTTGCAGGAGAGGATTTTATCGTGCAGTTTATAGCGGTAACCATTTGCATGCAAAAATTTACGTACCAGCATTTCGGGCTTTGTGTTTTTGCCTTTAATGCGGCTCATGTTGTAGCTACGGGTTGCTGTATTGTGTACATCGGCCATAACGTAAATTTACACCAGTGCCTTAAAAATTATACTATTTTTGCATTATGCAGTTAAACAAGGAAATTATATTACAAAAACTGAAGCTCGTAAAGCCAGTATTGGAGGAAAAGTATAACCTTACTGAACTGGCGTTATTTGGCAGCTATGCCCGTGATGAGCAAACAGCACAAAGCGATATAGATATTATGGTAAAAATG
Source organism: Chitinophagaceae bacterium (assembly GCA_031416815.1). Classification (GTDB taxonomy): domain Bacteria; phylum Bacteroidota; class Bacteroidia; order Chitinophagales; family Chitinophagaceae; genus Ferruginibacter. The sequence continues at coordinate 1,842 of JANOUJ010000289.1, read as the reverse complement.
TCGACCCCTGATTTTAGAAACTACAGTAATATTTATCATAGTCTGGAAGAAGTATTTCCGGGCATAGTAGTGCAGGTGGTTAGCCGGGGAGCTATCAGGCCTCAGTATTTTAAATATGTAGAACCCGATCTGTTATATGCCTAGAAGAGAAATGAAACTGCTGCTACAGGATATAATTGAAAATTCAGAATGATCTTTCAATTTGTGAGTTCTGATTCCTATGAAGATTTCGTAAAAGACAAAATGAAAGTGTATGCGGTAGTAAGAGCTTTTGAAATTATAGGAGAAGCTTCCAGAATTGTTTCTCCAAATATTAAAGCTGCATACCCCCTTATTGAATGGCAGATGATGACTGATTTCAGAAACCTGCTTTCTCACCATTATTTTGGCATCGAATATGAAATTTTATGGAAAACCATAAATGTAAGCCTGCCTTATAATTATGAAATGCTCAAACAGATACAATTGTAATTACGTAGTATGACGGGAAATTCAGTTAGTATATAAAGCTAACTTGTTAAAAATGCCCTCCCTTCCTCACTTTACAAATACCTAAACAATTTATTCAGGAAATTTGCAAAGGTTATCCTATAGCCTTACAAACGAGAGCGGGCAACGGCAAATATTAAAAATGTTACGATCCGTTTTCTTTCAAAATAAATTAAGGAGCAAATTATACATGAAGATGATAGCAATAACAATGATAACGGTGGCTTTAATGAGCACTGCACCGCTGGTACTTAAAAAGGCCAATGAAAAAAATGAGGATGCTAAAAAATATTTGGTTTCGGCCACCCTTAAACTGGAGTCGACCGCAGATGCATTAAGGCGTGATCACAAGCAACTGGCGATGTTTGTTAAGAATGGCTATACTGCATACCGCATTACCTATAATACGGTATCGCCGGCCGGTAAACCGGTGGTAGCATCGGGTGCAGTGTACGTACCGGATACAAAGGGTGCCCTGCCGCTATTCAATTATAACCATGGCACCATCTTTCCGTCGAGGGAAGGTACGGCTCCGTCTTATATGGGTGCATATGATGCCGAAGGAGCCATTGCAAAATTATTTGCGGCTAATGGTTACCTGGTGGTAATGCCCGACTATATCGGGTATGGAAGTACAAAAAACCTGGCACATCCTTACGGAGCTTATCATATTAATGCAAGGGCGGTTACGGATATGCTGTATGCCACCAAAGAATTTTGCGGTGAAAAACAAATTTCACTATCCGGGAAAAACTTTTTTTCGGGCTGGAGCGAAGGGGCAGCCATAACACTGGCTACAATACTGGACCTTGAAAAGAACCACGGAAAAAATTTTACACCTACCGCCACGGTATTAAATGCCGGGCCCTACTATACCAGCGCATTCGGCGACCAGATACTGGATGCTGCAGAGCCTTTGCGCCATATAAAAAGCTATGCCTGGGTGCTGCAGACTTATAACAGCTTGTACAATATTAATCGTCCGCCGGCTTATTATTTTAAGGAGCCATATGCTACTATGCTTAAAAATGAAGGTCCGGAAGCGGATATTACAAATAGTGCCCGGGAACTTTTTACCGCCGACTTTCGTAACAATTTTAAGACGGGTAAAGATACTGCCCTCGCAAATGCTTTAAAGACAAATGATCTGTGGACAGGCAAGCCGGAATCTCCGGTTATTTTTTGTCATGGCGACCAGGATATATATGTTCCGCTGTTCAACTCACAAAAGGCCTATGATGCCATGAAAGCAAAGGGCGCTGATGTGGAGCTGAAGATCTTTAAGGGGCAAAACCATACCAGCGGTGTTTTCAATTATTTGCAAACAGCGTTTCTGGCGTTTGAAGGGAAGCG
>JANOUJ010000288.1:0-4203 GCA_031416815.1 Chitinophagaceae bacterium | reverse complement strand
CCCAGGGAGAGGGGAATAAGGGGTGAGTTAAAATACCCTCCACTGGGTACTGCTTTATAAAAAAAAATAGTCAATCTTTATAGTCTAAAACTTAAATTATGATCATTGTAGTAAATCACAACATCAGCAACCCAACCGATTTTTGGGCATCGGCTCAAAAAAGTTTACCTGCCTTGCCTGAAAACGGCGTACAGAGAGTTATGCAGGTAATGCCTAATAATGATATGACTCAGGCAACCTGTGTATGGGAAGCCGAAAGCATTGAATCGTTAGACGCATACCTGCGCAGCAAAGTACAGGACTGGAGCACAGAAACCTATTATGAGTTAAACACCGCCGCTGCTATGGGAGTAGCATTGTAAGATTTACAGAAATTTCACATTATACCGATTCCCATTCTCCACCCCCTCTCCTTAAGGAGAGGGGATTAAGGGGTGAGGTAAAAAAAACCGGGGCTTTCGCCCCGGTGCGCCTGCGCCACGCAAGCTTAAAGTATAGCCATGAAAGTTTAAAAATTGTTTTCTCTTTTCTTTATATTTTAGCAGCTTTCCATCCTGCCACTTAAATAAAGGCATTAATCGTCATTGTGTCTTCGATCATACTTATTCCTGTCAAATCTTCTGTTTCTATCATCATCATCATTGTCGCAATGATTCTTTTTGTGCTTATTTTTCTTTCTTCCATAACCGTGGCCAACGCCATTACCATTATTTCCATAACCCTGATCTTCGTAATTGTAAACCTGACGTTCGCTGATGTTTACCTGGCCAGCCCCATTTATAAAAATAGTTGTCTCAAATCCGGGCTTTACATAAAGAGAAGAATTATACACTACACTCTGAGTTTGTTTGCCCCATAAATTTGTTCTCCATTGGTAAACAATAATATTGTGGTTGCCAGGATTTAACTGTCCAATATTTACAACATTACCAGCACTATTGTTACCGTTGCTTTGGTATTGCTGGTTATCAACAGTTACTGAAAACGGCCGTTGCAAAGCCGAACTTACAACTAGTGAACCCGATTGATTGTAATTATTATCTTGACGTGGATAATTTGGCCGCTCCCTTGGCCCACCTCTTTGCTGAGGATACTGCTGCCATTGTGCAAAGCCCGTTGTTATACTGGCTGCTAAAACTATTAATGTAAAAATCTTTTTCATCGTAATTTTTTTTAAGGTTAACAATCTTTTGTGTGATTTAAATTTTCACTATCACCATTATTATTTCAAATGGTATGCCGTAAGTTTAATAAACGCTTAATTAAAAGTTAAAGAAAATTATACAGTTAAATTATGCAAAACACACAACCATTACATCTTACTGCTGCAACAAATTGTACCTTTATTCAAATACCCGATTATGTTTATTAAAAAATTATTGCTGGTTATTTTTTTGTTAACCGGTATTGTATTAAAGATGATGGCGCAAACAAAGATTGATTATGAAAAGAACTGGAAGAAGGTTACAGATTTCGAAAAGAAGGGATTGACCAAATCGGCATTACAGGAAGTAGTAGTGATCTTCAATACGGCGCTAAAAGAAAGTAACGATGCCCAACAGATAAAAGCCAGCATGTACCAGATCAAATACCGTAACATGTTGGAAGAAGACAGCCAGGAGAATAATATTTTTTTTGTAGATACCCTCATCACTAAAGCAAAGACTCCTGCAAAAAATATTTTACAAAGTATGTATGCTGAAATGTTCTGGCAATACCTGCAAAATAACCGCTGGAAATTTTATGATCGTACCAAACTTGCAGTGGAAAAAAGTAAAGACATTACCACCTGGAGCATTGATAAACTGTATGCTACCATCACTAAATTATACAAAGCCTCTTTACAGAATGATGCTGTTTTAAAAAATACAAAACTTGATGGTCTTGATGCCATCATCATTAAAGGAGAAAATACCCGTCCATTGCGCCCTACATTGTATGATTTTTTAGCGCACCGGGCGCTGGAGTTTTTTACGAACGATGAGAACGATCTTATTAAACCAGCTTACCAGTTTAAAATAGACGATGCAGCTGCATTTGCAAAAGCTGCTGACTTTATCAATGCTTCTTTTAAAACAAAAGACACGGCCTCTTTGCAACATAAAGCCCTGTTGCTTTTCCAGGATCTTATAAAATTTCATTTAGGGGATGCTAACCCTGATGCGTTGATCGATGCTGACCTGATACGGTTGAACTTTGTCAACATCAATGCAATAATGGAAGGCAAAGAAAAATTGTATGAAGAAGCGCTGCTTGCCATTGAACAAAAATATCCCAACCATCCGGCCATTGCACAGGCTATGTTTTTGCGTGGCAGCATTTATTTAACCCGTGGGCATCAGTTTGAAACGTCTATAAAAACTGAAAACCAGTACGAAATAAAAAGGGCAAGGGAGTTATTTGAAACCGTTTATGCAAGATTTCCTAAATCGGAAGGAGGCATAAATGCAAAGAACGCATTGTTGCAAATTGCACAACCTTTTTTGAATATTGAAACAGAGCAGGTGAATGTGCCGCTGCAACCCTTCCGTAGTCTGGTCAGGTACAAGAACATCAAAACACTTTACCTGCGTGTTATAAAAACTACCCGGGATGAAATAAAAAATTTAGACAGAAGAGAATATGAAAAACTTTGGAAAGCCTTTACAGACATGAAGCCTGTAAAAAGCTGGAGCATCAACCTGCCCGACCTGCAGGATTATCAGGAGCATAGCACGGAAATAAAAATTGATGGCTTACCTACGGGTACTTATTTGATCCTCGCAAGTATTGATCCGGGGTTTTCCCTTTCAAAAAATATCATTGCAAAGCAACAGACCTATGTAAGTAATATCAGTTATATACATACAAATACAAACGATTATTACGTACTTGACAGGGATAATGGTCAGCCGCTTGCCAATGCAACAGTGCAGATCTGGGAATCAAGATATAACTACAGTACAAGCAAATACGATGAAACAAAACTGGAAAAATACACAACCGATAAAAATGGTTTTTTCAAACTAAAAGAAAGTAAAGAATACCGCAATTTTTATATCCAGGTTATACATGGAACGGATGAACTGTTTTTGGATGAAAACCATTCAAGCTACAATTACAACAGCTATGCACCTGAATATAAACCACAAACCTTTTTATTTACAGACCGGTCTATTTATCGGCCGGGACAAAAAATATTTTTCAAAGGCCTTGTTGTTTCAAAAGAAAAAGATGCGTCAAAGACAGGTATCATCCCTGGCTTTAAGACCACGATCCAACTGAAAGATGCTAACGGACAAAAATCAGCTGAACTGGCTGTTACAACAAACGAATTTGGCAGTTATAAGGGCGCATTCAAATTGCCGGAAGGGGTAATGAATGGCAATTTCAGCCTGTATGATACCGCCACAAAAACCTCATACAGCTTTAGTGTGGAAGAATACAAACGCCCCAAATTTTTTACCGAAATACAAAAACCAAAAGGTACTTACCGGGTTAATGATAGCATTGAAGTAACCGGTACTGCAAAAGCATACGCAGGTAATAATATTGATGGTGCCAAAGTAAGTTACCGGGTTGTGCGTAAAGTACGCTACCCGATCTGGTGGGGATGGGGAAGCTATTATAGGAGTTTTCCTGTTGGCCAAAGCGAAGAAATGGAAATTACCAATGGCGAAACCAAAACCGATGCAAAAGGCGAATTTAAAATTAAATTTAAAGCCATTCCCGATGAAACGGCTGATAAAAAAAGTCAGCCAACATTTTATTACGAAGTAAGCGCCGATATTACCGACATCAATGGCGAAACCAGGAGTGGCAATACGTCTATTGCAGTGGCTTACCAGATGCTGCAACTAAATATAGATATGCCCGAAACCATGACAGTTGATAGCTTAAAGAATTTAAAAATCTCAACTACCAACCTCAACGATATTTTTGAAAAAGCAACCGTGAATGTTACCATAACAAAAATAATATCGCCCACAAAAATTTATAGGGAGCGATATTGGCAAATGCCCGACCAGTTCATGATGAGTAAAAAAGAATACGAAACTTATTTCCCTTACGATATTTATAAAGATGAAGACCAGCAAAGCAAATGGCCGTTGGGAGAAACTGTTCTTAATTTTTCAGATACTACTTCTGACAATAATAAAATAAGCAAAGCAAATGCAGATAAGATCGCTTCGGTCTTCTCTATTTCCTCCCCCTTGGGGGGAG
>JANOUJ010000287.1:0-6828 GCA_031416815.1 Chitinophagaceae bacterium | reverse complement strand
GGATGTTGTAAAACCGGTTATTACATCCCGTTCATCATACTTACTGTAATTATAACTAATGCTCAGCAAATGAATAATTTTTTTACCTGTAAAAGTAAAGGTCGGATTTATGCCCAGGTCGTTACTTACATTTTTTATTCCAAAAGGATTTAACCCGCTGGCCGTTTGAAAGCCAAAATTATTATAGTTCACATTTAAGCTGAAACTTTCGCTGAACTGCGTAAACCAGTTAAGGTTGCCTATGAATTGTTTTGCCCTTAACGCCGTGTTGTTTACGTTATTCACCCGCTGGCCCACACTGGCCACAATATTCATTTTATTTTTCCATGCATTTATACGGGTGTTCAAAGTGTAATCCAGCCTGTCGCTTTGTAGGAACGGATAGCCAATGGTTTGAAACCCTGCGCCCAGGTATTTGATCATTACTCCCAGGTCCAGATTCTTGCCTTTCTTTCCAACCGCAAGCTGACCTGCATAATCTGTTAGGGTTGATGTGTGTGCTTCAATAAAAGGCTTCAGGCTTTTTAAATTGGGACTTAATGGTGTTGCCAGATCCTTGGTAAAAGTTGATTGTGCCCCTTCTGCTTTAAAATAAATCCCCTTCTCCAGGTAAAGATCTGACACCAGGCTGATCACAATTCCTTCCTGCGGCCTGATGGTTAATGGTGGCGGAGCTGCAGATGTGGGCACATCTTTTCCTTTTGCAAAATTCAATGCAAATAAATATTTGCCTTCTTTTTCTGTACCTATCTGTGCCATCCAGTTATTTCGCTTGTATGCACCGGTAACCACGGGAGGAGTTGCCACATAATTGATGCCTTGTTGCGACACACCCGTAAAGAATTTGAAGAGGAATGTTTTTGGCCTCAGGTCGAAACCAATACCAAACACACCAATGTCGCCGGTTGAAAGTTCGGAGTATTTTAAATACTGCGTACCCAGCTGCAGCTCCGCCCATTTGTATTTTGGGTTGAGCCCAAAACTGTTCATCGGGTTGGTAATGAACTGCCCGAAGGTTGGCTTTTTAATGCCTGCATACGGCCCTGCAAAATTGGTGGGTATGGCGGCAAAATTAAAATTGAACGGCAGGCTGAAATTTTTACTGAACTTAAATGTTGGCGTAAAATTAAAGCGCACCTGGTTCCAGGGCCTGCGGGGCTGATAGCCTGTCCAGCCCGATGGTTTACGGCTGAGGCCATAGCCTTCGTAGGTTATGCCCATGGTACCGCTGATGTTTAGTTTTTCTTTTGCTTTGTCTTTCACTTTATTAATCAGCGAAGAATCTGTTACTTCCTGCGCAAGTGATGAAGCAACAAACATGCAAAGAAAAAAACTGCTGGTTATAATTTTTTTTCTTATCATAAAAATCGGTTTCGGTTTAACCAATGTGTATATTTTGTTTCACGCCGAGAGTGTAGAGGGGCTGAGAGCGCTGAGGATTCTCTGTTTCCTCCGCCACCCTGCGAACTCTGCGTGAAACGTCTTAACTTCCTTCAATATAATTATTTGCAATTCTTTTTATTCCGTCTTTTAGTTTTTCTACATTAAAGTTTATTAATAATCCGATGCTAATTCCGGTAAATCTTAAATAAGTTAATGTTTGCATAGAGGCAATATTTGCTAATGCTTCCACTGATTTTATTTCAACTAATACTTTATTCTCTACTATTAGATCTGACCTAAAACCAATATCCATTTTTACTTCTTCAAAAATAACCGGCACAGGTTTTTGCTTTTGTATTTGTAACCCTCGTTTTATAAGCCTGTATGATAAAAGCTCTTCATACACACTTTCAAATAAGCCCGGGCCTACATTTCTGTGTATATAAATGCTTTCTTCAATGATCACTGATGTTATTTCATTGATTAGCATATGTTATTTTTTTATTTCACGCAGAGGAGGCAGAGGAGCGGAGGCCGCGGAGGCTTCTCTGTTTTCTCTGTTCCCCAGGGCTCTCGGCGTGAAACCTATTTCTTTTTAATTACAAAATCAAAACAAACGATCACTTCGCACTCCCTGCAATCCTTATCCCGGTAAGTGAATTTCACACATATCTTTCCTTTCAGCTCACAACAATCAATTGCAGGCACAGGTGGTAAAATAAAGTTCATACCAATGTTAGTGCCGTTCGGTATTAAGATCGGGCTACCGTTATTCCAAATTACTTCTCTTGGATTCTTATATGCGTCTGCACCGCTGCCGTTAAAGGAAGCAACTGTTGTTCCACCATACATGGTGATCAAGCCCGGCGCTGCACCGATATTTGCTGCAGAAGCAATACTTGCCCACGTAAACGGCAGGTTAACACACTTCATACACTCCTTACCAAAATTATCGGTAATGTCGTAGCTGATCACATTGGCCCTTACTTCCGTAATGCTTGCCAACGCCAACCCATTAATGGTAAATGTTTGCGAAGCCACAGTTGCATTAGGTATCTGTGTATGATCATATTTAACGGTTCCTGTTGTGGCTTTAATATCCTTGTACGGACAACATTCTTCAGGTTCGCATATGGCTTTAAATTTAATTACACAGCTATCGCAAATAGTTGTACCACACCAGCCATACATGGTTAAAGTATAAGTTCCGTTTAGTGTTGGTGTAAATGTAAGCGGCAATGTGCCGCCTGTTGAACCGGTTGGCCCTTGCAAGGAATAAGTTACAGCAGCATTACATTTTTGATCGGCACATAAATAATTTGCATTAACGGTAATTGGTTGTTTACATTTCACATCATTTACATCGCCACATTTAAAAGATTTAGTTGCCTTATTAACAGTAACCGTTTGCTCTCCCCATTTGCTGCCTTTGCACTCGCACTCAACACATTTTACTTCAAACTTAACTATACAGCTGTCGCAGATTTTATCGCCGCACTTGCCATACATGGTAAGCACATAGGTTCCGTTTAGAGTAGGTGTAAAGTTAAACGCAGGTGGCATGGTTCCGGTAATAGCTGGGCCAATGGGTGGTTGCAAACTATAAGTAATCTTTCCGGGGCATGCAGTATCCTTACATAAATAACCAGCGTTAATTGTGTAAGGTTTATTGCAATCGAGTTTATACGTTTTATCGCAGTTTAAGCTGATGGCTTTGGGGTCATCTATAACAACAGGTTTTCCCGATTTGGCCAAGGCAGGATCATCTTTATCATCTTTCGGGTCCTTAATATCTTTCCCCTTGGTTAAAGTAATTTTATCCCATTTACTTTCTTTGCAATCACATTCGCCGCAATGTTTTATAAATATGTCGTACTTGCCCGATGTGCTCTTACAACCTGTAATAATATCTGTAACAATAATATAGATGGAATGCTGGCCAAGGGTGAGCACGCCGAGATTTAGAACAGGGCCCGTAGAATGATAATTACCATCAACATACCATTGAATTGTATACACTCCATTGTAGGTTTGGCCCGGCTTTAATGGCAATGGCGGTATCAGTTTCACCGTGTCGCACAATGTATCACAACCGATCGGGAAGAGGTCTACATAATGCCTTTTCTTGATCGTGCCAACAAATGCATAAGCAGTGCATCCGCTGATAGAATCGGTAACAGTTACTGAATAGTTTCCCGCCTGGGCTGTGGTAATGCCAGGTGTTGTGGCGCCGGTGTTCCACTGGTAAAGATATGCGGCGACAGGTGATGCTGTGACTGACATTGTATACATCGTTCCTTCGCACATATTGGCTGGTGCATTAACGGTAAGCGTTGGACTTAAATAGAGGTACACACAAAATGTATCCCGTGCCATACAGCCGGTTGTGATATCAGTAACAGTTAAAACAAATTGGTAGGTTCCCAATTGTGTTACTGAGGCACTTGCATAGAATTGCAGGTTATCAGGACTGAAAGTAACTGAGCCCGGGCCTGTGGCTGTCCACACATAAGTATAATTAGGATTGTTGCCGCCTGCATTTTGCAAATTAATATTGTATGGAGATGTTCCTGTGGCACATTGTACAGTTTGTCCCTGTATATCTGCAAGCGGTTTTGGCAGATAAACCACACTCACGGTATCAGATGTTACCGGGCAATTGCTATTGGCGCTGTTTATAGCAGTAACATAATAATTGCCTGATGCATTAAAATTACACAACTGGTATGTTGGATTGGTTGCCCCCCCGATTGCAACACCATTTTGATACCATTGATAGTTGGTAAAACCAATTGTTGGATTTGTTGTGAGTGTAACAGGTGGCGCACAATCAGGACAAATTTTTACAATGGGTGACGGGCTGATCGTTAACGGTGTTGGAATAACCACTGTGATTGGTTTAGTAGCCGTAAACACACAACCAAACTGGTCGGTAATACTCATGGTTATTACCGGGTTGGTTGGTGTGCCATTGTACGCATGTGTAATGGGATTGGTAACGCCGGTTGTAGCATCGCCAAAGTTCCATGCATAAGTAAGAACGCCTGTTGTATAACTGCTGCTGAATGTATTGTTAGCTCCTTTACACACAGGAGAAGGACCAATAATGCTTAATGTTGTATTTGGGAAACTGAATGTAAATGGTTTGATAAGTGTGCATCCGTTCTTAGAAATAGTAAGTGTAACGGTTGGGTTACAACCAAAAGGAACGGTTAATGTTGGATTAGGCGTGTTGTTGGCCGATAAGGTGCCGCAGGTGGTTGTCCACAAAATTGAATAACCTGCATAGGTTGGTAAATATATGGATGCATCCTGCAATTGAATATTCCAGTTGTTCACTCCGCAGCTTACAACATATGTAAAGCTGTCAACCATGGGCACGGTAATAACCCTGCTTCCGCAATGTACTGTTCCGTTGGCACAGGTCATCACAGCCGTTACATTGTAGTTTCCTACGTTGGTATAATAATGATTACCGGTAGTGCCGCCAAAACCATCGCCATATGACCAGGTAGTAGAAACCGGTACACATCCCGCAGGAATATTTGTTGTTAAGGCAACCGGGTTAGGGCAATTGCTTGGGCTGATGACGAGGTCATTTATACATGGCGGGCATGGTGGATTTGGACAAGGTGGCGGACATGGCGATACGACAATTACATTTGAAATATCAGTACACAGGTTGCTACAAACAACAGTAACTGAATAACTGCCCGGGGTTGTTACTACCAACGGGTTGCCCACAAAACCATTACTCCAGGTATATACAGGACTGGGACAGTTGGCGGTAACCGAAGCCGTGATCGTTACACTTCCACCATTGCATAAACTTCCTAAAGCTGTTATAGTGGTAACCACCGGTGTAATGCCTGATACAGTGATCTGGTTGGTTGCAGAACATGGTCCGCAAGTTGCTTTTACAACATAAGTTCCGTTTTGGTTTACATTAATGGAGCTACCGCTGCCAACAAGTGTGCCGTTTAAAAACCAACTGTAGGTGCAGCTACCCGGAGCTGATGCAGTTAATGTGGCCGAGCATGTTCCGGCAACCTGGGAAACATTAACTGTTAAAGGAGTAGTGGTAACATTTGCTGATGTACTTCCACCACAACTGGTGATGGTAATGGTTGCATTGCTGTTTATAGTAAATGTTGCCGTGGTTGTTCCCTGGCCGCCTGTAAGTACAGCTCCGGGTGTTGCACTCCATACATATCCTCCCGGAGGAACTGTGCCGGTAACTGTTGCTGTAATTGGCTGGCCACTGCAAACGCTGCTGCCTGGTGCAAGTGTAATTGCGGGAGGCGGCGGAACCTTTGTTACCGGCAATGTTATGTTTCCTGTGCACCCATTCACTGTTTGGGATGCCTGCAATGTCCACGGACCTAGTCCCGTAAAGATCACCGAAGCCGATGAATTATTTGCTCCGTATGGCGCAATCGTTCCGGTGCCCACTGTAAATATCCAGTTATAATTTCCGCCCGGTGTATTGCTGCTTACCGTATAGGTATACATTTGATTGGGGCATATTAGGTTATTACCAACGATCGGGTTTAAAACGGGTTTTTTATTCACAACAACATTAATACTTGCCGAAGGCGTACAGTAATTTGCCGGTACCGACGGAAAGGTGGTTATTGTATATATACCCGCAAGATTCCATGTAATGCTTTGTCCTGTTGCACCAATTGGTGTGTTTGTAAAACCGGTGGCTGGCGTAAATGTCCAGCCGGTTGCAGGGCCGTTGGCAAAATAATTTGCTGTTTGTGTTTCGCAAACCGGTGAGGGTCCAAACATCTGAAACTTTTGTCTGATGTAAACTCCAATGGTATCGGTACCGCTGCAACCACTGTATGGATTGTTATAATTACAGGTTATGATGAACGGACCTCCGGGAACATTACCCCACTGCACATTTATTACATTATGATTACTATCGTACCCTGCAATGGTGCCTCCGCCACTGATCGTCCACTTATAAAAAGTACCGGGCAGTGCAGGTAACGAATACGATGAAGTTGCACCCGGACAGACCACATAAGGGCCTTGTATAGGCAGGTTTGGATAAAGTACCGGAACATGTATAGTTGCTGAATTGCCGCATGTGTTGGGGCAGGTTGCATTTAGTGTAACAGTTGTTGGATATACACTTGCGGAGTCCCATACCACTGTAATGCAAGTAGTACCTTGCCCACTAATAATTCTTCCCCCTCTTGTTACCCATTGTAATGGGCTACAGCCGGTAGTGCTGGTACAATATTTTATGGTGTCTCCGTAACAAAGCATTTTCCGGCAATCATCAGTATATATGTCGATGCCCTTTTTGCTGCTTACATTTATTACAACTTTAGCAGTGTCCTTACATCCGCAATCATTTAAATTTCCTGATGTATCTACTACCGAACCTGAAACGGTTAGTACAACATTTTTAGGGCCCGAAGTTGTAAA
>JANOUJ010000286.1:0-2912 GCA_031416815.1 Chitinophagaceae bacterium | reverse complement strand
AGGCCGCAAAATTTTTGGCGATCTGGTTCCCTTTAATAAATTATGGCGCACCGGTGCCAATGCTGCTACCAGGATTGTGTTTAGTGAACCGGTAGAAATAGGAGGTAAAAAGCTTGATAGCGGAACCTATGTTTTGTATACCATTCCCGGCATAGATTCATGGGAAATTATTTTTAATAAAGGCCTTAAAAACTGGGGTATTGATGGATACAAAGAGAGTGAAGACGTTATCCGTTTTACTACAGCGCCTTCAAAGGCAAAAAAGAGAATAGAATCATTTACCATAGCGTTTACAGATGTAACAGCCGCAACCTGTGCGTTGGAGATCAAATGGGAAAAAACTTTCGTTTCCATACCCATTGTTGTCAACTTCCAGGATAAAGTAAGAGCGCAAATAGAAGCAGGCATGAAGACCGATAAAAAGCCTTACTGGCAGGCTGCACAATTCTACAATGAATATGATAAAAATTTACCGCTGGCTTTGGAAAATACAACCAGGGCGATTGAAGGTAATAACGAAGCATTCTGGATGTGGATATATAAAGCTAAAATTCAGAAAGAAATGGGTGATAAAGCCGGTGCGATGGAAAGTTCAAAAAGATCAATGGAGCTTGCAGCAGCCGCTAAGAACGATGACTATGTAAAAATGAATAAAGACCTGCAGAAGACTCTAAAATAAATTTCTTTTGGGTGAGTCACCCCCGAATGGGTGGCTCACCCTGCTTTGCACGTTTTAATGTACGATCGGTGGGCCACCCACCGGCAATTTTTGTTTTGTAAAAAGTTGAAATATGGATGCCAGTACAATAACCAGTATGGCACCAATTGCATTCAGCCATAAAAATGAAACAACATCCATCTTGTAAATAAGTATGATCAGCAATTCTGAAATGATGGCTGCATAAAAAACCGCATGTCCTCTTATAAATTTTATGCCGAAAGCAACCAGGAATATGCCCAGTATCACGCCATAAAAAAGTGAACCGAGGATATTCACTGCTTCAATCAGGCTGTTTCCAATATTGTAAGCAAACATCGAAATGATGATACAGAATATTCCCCAACCTAACGTGTACCAATGGGCCACTTTATATTCTTCCAGCTCTGTTTCTTTTTTTACAAAGAATTTTTTGTGAAAGTCCACAACCGAACAAGCAGCAAGCGAATTGAGTGCCGCCGCAATACTGCCCCATGCTGCCAGGAAAATGATGGCAAAAATTAACCCGATCAATCCCACCGGTAAATTCTCTTTTACAAACCAGAGGAAAATAAAATTGGTATCGTTGGGTTTTTGATCAGGCAATGCCCGCTGCATCACTCCTTTAAAACTTTTGCGAATGGCATTTGCCTCAGTTATGTTCTTACTTGCAAAAGCCGCATCATACTGGGCTTCCAGCATTGTTAAAGAATCCCTTTTCACCGTTTGCTTTGCTTCCTGCAACCCTACCTTATCAAAATATACCGGTCCTTTATTGTATTGGTAAAAAGAAAAGATAAGTATACCAATGAGTAAAATAAAAAATTGCATAGGTACTTTTACCAGCCCGTTCATTAATAAACCCTTGCGGCTTTCTTTCACATTTTTTGCAGTAAGATAACGTCCCACCTGGCTGTGATCGGTTCCAAAATAGCTGAGCGCCAGAAAAAATCCACCGATCAATCCACTCCATATATTGTATCGGTCCTTCCAGTCGAAACCCTTATCAGTAAAGCCGGTGGTGATGATATTCATCTTTCCCATTTCCCCGCTTTTGTGCAAAGCCTGGGTGAACCCAATCGCATCCGGTAATAATTTAACTGCTAAGTATCCAACAATAAAAAGTGTAACAAACACAATGATCATTTGCAGCTTTTGAGTATGTGCCACTGCTTTAGCACCGCCACTCATGGTGTAAATAATGAGTATACCGCCCATTACCAGGTTGGTGTAATAAATGTTCCAGCCCATTAAAGAACTTAACACAATAGATGGAGCAAAAATGCTGATGCCGGTACTTAAACCACGGGATAATAAAAATAAAAAAGAAGTGAGTGTACGGGTTTTAAGATCGAAGCGGTTCTCTAAAAATTCGTAAGCGGTATAAACTTTTAGCCTGCTGAATACCGGCACAAAAAATATACAGATCACGATCATCGCCAGTGGCAAACCAAAGTAGTATTGTACAAAACGCATCCCATCGCTGAAAGCCTGTCCCGGACCGGTTAAAAAGGTAATGGCACTGGCCTGTGTACCCATGATACTGAATAACACAAGATACCAGGGCAAAGAACGGTTGCTTAAAAAATAACCCTCAAGATTTTTGGAGGTACGGCTTTTATAGATACCGTATAAGACGATAGCAGTAAGCGTTACACATAATATGATCCAATCTATGCCACTCATAAGCCCCAAATCCGCCGCGGCGGAGCTTTTGCAGTTTTAAAATATTAAGAATCTTTATTTGTTCATTCAGTAATGCCTTACTTAAATTCAACAGTAATTAAATAGAAAATAATTATCTGAAGAATTAAAAACATTAGTACCGCCAGGTACCATTTATTCCAATATGCTTTTTCATTTTGCATAATTATCAGAGTCGTTTTTGAATCTTTTTCTACCAGCTTCCTCATTCTCCAAAGTTTCCCGATTAATCGGGACGGAGGGGGTTTCTTTTTTATTTTATATACTTATCCCTTTTATTAGCGATCAAATTAGCAAACAACCTGTAAGCACCTGGCACACCTGCAGGCAATTCCCTGAAAAATACTAAACCTGTGTACACAAATCTTCCTTTGCCATGATTGGCAATAATAAGGCTACCATCCTGTTCCTTTTCACCGGGGTCTTTCATGCTCAGGACAGCTTTGTAAGCAGTATCTATTTTCTCTGCATGATAAATACTACGCTCCTGTATCCAGCCATCAAAATCTTT
>JANOUJ010000285.1:0-1520 GCA_031416815.1 Chitinophagaceae bacterium | reverse complement strand
TTTTCCAGGTGCTGTATCAATGTAAAAGCAATAGAACCGGCATCAAGTAAATCAAGTTTTAAATCATCTGTTAACCGCTCCAGGCTTTCCTTTTTTAACAGCGAGAAAAAATATCCTTCAGGATCTGCAACATCTTCATCAGCCCCGGATAATTTTGATACCATATCATTTAACAGTGAATCTTCAGTAACTGTTTGCCGAACCTTAATGGTTTCTGCATTCACAACGGTTGATAATTGAAAATCAGCTTTGCCTTTACTTACTATTACCGGGGTTTGAACTTCGCCATCATTTTTAAGCACTTCGTCCCTGGCCATTGCATTTTCAAGGTATATTTTAAGCTCACCTAAAGTAATAATACCATTGTGATCAGCATCTGCCAGGCCGCCCTGCAGTCCATTTATAAGATGATAGGAAAAAACGCCCCTGCCTCCACCCCAATCAGCTTTTTCAAGAGATAATTCATCGGGTTTGCAGGATGCCATCCTGATCTCTTTTTCCTTTGCCAGCATTAACTGTTCGCCGGCTAAAAAATTTCCGGTGAATTTACTTTTGGCCATGCGGCCTGAGTGGCAGGCATCTGTAATAATAATTACATGGGCATTTTTTGTTACCGAAATGGTATTGGCAATTTTATTCAGCCTGTCCATACTTAAGCCCATGTTTGTAAAAGCTACCCGTGGCGTATTGTAGCAAATCAGGTATCCATCTTCATACATGGTTTCATTTTCCAGCGCCCCGTGCCCCGAAAAATAAAAAAATGCATTATCATCTTTCTGGCATTTGTCTTTAAGCCACACAATGGCTTTGTCAACTTCTCCGGCTTTGGCATCAGCATCAATCAATAGTTTTATGTTTTGTTTTGGTACCGAGCCGCCGGAAGCCGACATTAAAAAATTTGCAAAAAAAATTGCATCCCGGTTAGAGAACTGAAGGTTGATACTGGGATCTGAATAATTTGAAATACCCACTATAACTGCATAGGTATTTCCTTTGCCCATCTGCCCGGGTTGCTGATTGCTATTAACAGCAGGTTGGGCAAAAACAATTTCACTGCAAAAAACTAAGGCAAGAAAAATACCCAGCTGTTTCATTGTTTAATTTACGGGCTTATTTGATTTATATTTTTTCATATTAATACTCTTTATTACCGTTTGCCATTTTGATGTCTTTCGTAAGCTTTCCATATAACTGTCATTCTGTAATACATAATAATAGTTAAACCCAAAATTGATAGCGTTCTGCAAATACTTCCAGGCTTCTTTTGTATTGCCTGCTTTGGCATACAACCTGGCTAAAGAATAATGATTAAACCAGGGATCGGTTTCCTGTGCATTGATGCTTTTTTTATAAAACTCAATGGCTTGCTTTGGTTTATTTGCAAGCATGCCAGCAAGGCCACGCAGGTTATTAATCTCAAAAACAGTGTAGGGAACGTATTGTTCAATTTTGTTCAACGATTCATTTGCTTTATTGAAATTGCCGGCATAAATATTAAATTGAGCCAACAATATCCGCTT
>JANOUJ010000284.1:0-2353 GCA_031416815.1 Chitinophagaceae bacterium | reverse complement strand
TGATCTTTCAGCCAATAACCTGCTTGACGGAAAGGAAAATTTACTGGCCCCGCTTACCGAAGTACACCTGGAACGTAAAATGCAGTTCACATCCAGTTCGCCCGAACTGTTATTGAAATGGGATAAACACACACTCACGCTTGTTGAGGGCAACCCTTTTTCAGGTGGTATTGTAGCCGTTGAGAAAGCGCTCATTTCAAAAGGAATAAAAAGAAAATAAAGCTGTTCCCTGAAAACAACCATTCATCCATCAATAACAAATTTTACATTGTAAATTATTTAAAAAAGACTAACGCATCAGTAAAAGGTTATCTTTTATCTCTACAAAGCCACAAAGAGTTTTTGCTTTGATGAAATAAACATAAGAGCCGGTAGCTGCGGGCTTACCTTTATAATTTCCGTCCCAGCATTTGTCGGCACTATTGGTTTTAAAAACAGCAGTGCCATAGCGGTTAAAAATTGTAAATTCCAGGTTCTGTACATCACGATAGTAGCGTATACCAAAACAATCATTAAGCCCATCATTGTTGGGTGTAAAACTATTTGGTAAAATAATACCATGGTTTTTAAAATCTGCTACCACCGTAACACTGTCGGTTCCTACACAAATGGTACTGTCTTTTCCATAAACATAATAAGTAGTAGTTACAGCCGGGTTGGCAATGGGGTTGGCAATGCTATCATTGCTGAGTGCATACGCTGGCAACCAACTATAGGTAGCGGCACCACTGGCATTTAACTGTGCAAAGGGCTTGTTACAATTAAGATCATTGCTTTTGGCGGCCTTAACTGTTGGCACAGCAATTACATTAACATTTACTATAAAACTGCTGTCTTTTTTACAAATATTATCCGAAACCTTTAGCGTATAGGCAGTTGTAAATGGCGGATTGGCTACAGGATTTTCTATAGCAGGATCGCTTAAATACAAAACAGGACTCCAAACATATTGAAAAACATTTCCGTTATTCCCACTTAGCTGAACTGAAGTTCCCCTGCATATTGTTTTACTTTCGGGTGCAATAAATGTTGTGGGGATTCTTACATCTACATTGATGGTATCTGTTGCCGTGCAGCCGTTTGCTGCCGTACCTGTTACATAAAGTGTTTGTGAAGCCGGAGCAATGTATTGCGGACTTGCTATGGCTGGGTCACTTACATAAATTCCAGGGCTCCAGGTATAAGAAGATGCGCCGGTGGTTGTTAATGTAAGCGGAGCATTCAGGCAGATGGTTGTGTCTTTTAGAGTTTTAACTACCGGGTTTTTATTAATAGTAATGGTCACTGAATCATCCATACTGCAACCGGTGCCATTTGAAACAGTGAGATAAAATTTTGTGGTAACATCAATAGTGGCAACAGGGTTTGGTAATGAACTATTATTAAGCACTGATGCAGGCGACCACAGGTAAGTGTTACCGGTTCCGGTTCCATTCAGAGGGATTGAAACAAAACCATCTGCACAAAAAGCAGCATCGGCACCAGCATCGGCAAGCATAGCACCTGCTGTATTAATATTGGTGATTATGCTATCCTTACAGCCATTGATATCTGTAACCACCAGTTTTACATCATAATTAGCCACTGCATTATAGTTATGATTGGGGTTCTGTAAATTAGAACTGCCACCATCACCAAAGTCCCAGCTCCAGGATGCTACGGGGTATGTATTGGTGAAACCCAATCCATTAAACTGAACATTGTTGCAATAATTAACGGTGCTTAACATTCTTACTGAATCAATATTAGGTTTAAACGGAACGGTTGACCACGGTAAAACAAGGTTAAATAATGCCACACCATCGCTGCCAGCTGTTGCACCCCACGCATTGTTACCATCACCTGTTATAACGCCATTGATACCACCGGCTGGTGTAACGCCCAAATTCACCGGAAATGAACTGCCGGTAACAAACGTAACACCGCCTCCGCCTCCACCGCCAGGTCCCGATCTCCCCCCGGGTACAATTGCTCCATCCATATTGCCACCCTTACCCCCTTTGGTATTAAAGGTCACGATACCAGTAATATTTGAATAACTCAGCAATATGGTACCTCCTGCACCTCCACCACCATTACCATCATTGCAATTAATTGCTCCACAATTGCCTGCATCCTCACCATCGGCAAGTATATATTCTTCCAGCATTTCAAGGTCGTCTGTGATGAGGATAATGATACCGCCGCCATTACCTCCACGAGGCACTGTAACGCCAGAATTATCAATATGCCCGGCTCCTCCGCCACTGCCCATGAAAATTTTATTTGCTGTATTATTATAAAGAAGTGCTGCTCCACCAACTCCGCCATTGTTAAGTGGAGTTGCATTACAACTGTCGGTTTGATAACCACC
>JANOUJ010000283.1:0-11487 GCA_031416815.1 Chitinophagaceae bacterium | reverse complement strand
AGGTTTGTGGGGATACAATATCGGCGATACCATCAAATTTGTTTCAACCAATCCTTATCGCCTGGTGGTTACAGGCCGTACCAAACATTTTATATCTGCCTTTGGCGAGCATGTTATCAGCGAAGAAGTGGAAGCCGCTTTATTGCAGGCTGCCGCTGAAGAAAATATCCCCATCACTGAATTTACCGTAGCGCCAAAAATTTCAACTGATGCCGGTAAAAGTTATCATGAATGGTTTATCGAATTTGAAAATACACCTGCCGATATGAAATCATTTTCAAAAAAAGTAGATGATAATCTGCGTAAACGAAATGTGTATTACGATGATCTGGTGGGGGGCAATATTTTACAACAATTGAAAATTTCGCCGGTAAAAAAGAATGGCTTTATAGATTATATGAAGAGCATCGGGAAACTTGGCGGACAAAATAAAGTGCCACGCCTGAGTAACGATAGAAAGATTGCAGAGGAGCTGGAGAAGTTTGTGAGCTGAGGCATTTATTCATTAAATGGATGCTTAACATATTTTTTTGTCTATTGTTTTTAAAATAATATACTTTTGTGCCGTTAAACACAATTGATTAAAACATTGAACAGGATAAAATTACATATCGCCAATACAAATTCTCCCGCCAGGGGTATATTGTATATTATGGGCAGCCTGTTTTTATTTATACCCAGATCCCGACGTGGATGCTGATAGGACGAGTAGCTAAAACCTGCCCCTGTCAGTGAAAAAGTCTCCGCAAATTTTCTTAAACATCATTTAATCATTCTTTCAATTTTTTACAATTGGAAAACAGTAATATAATTATCAGGGTTGCAACTGCAGCCGATACGCATTACGCAACAACCATCACCAATGAAATGGCTTCCTCTGCAAAGGCAAGGGGTACGGGCATTGCCAAGCGTTCTCCCCAATATATTGAGCATAAAATACAGGAAGGTAAATCTGTTATAGCCGTAACTACCGAAGGCGAGTGGGTTGGCTTTTGTTATATAGAAGTTTGGGAGCATAATAAATTTGTTGCTAACAGCGGGCTGATCGTTTCTCCGGCTTTTCGTAAAACCGGCGTGGCAAAATCAATCAAGAAAAGAATTTTTGAATTGAGCAGGGAAAAATATCCTGATTCAAAAATATTTGGATTAACCACCGGCCTGGCTGTGATGAAAATTAACTCAGATCTTGGATATGAACCTGTAACTTATTCTGAACTTACTACCGATGAACAGTTTTGGGCAGGCTGTAAAAGCTGCGTTAACTTTGATATATTAATGAGTAAGGACCGTAAGAATTGTATGTGTACGGCCATGCTTTTCGATCCTGCCGATCATTATACGCCAGAAGAAACCAAGCAGGAGTTTAAACAACATTCAAAATTATACGAAAGGTTTATGCATATAAAGCAAAGCAGGATGATTAAATTTTTGCAGAAGAAGGAAGGTGGCGGAAGTTCAAAATCATTGTTACGTTATTTTTTTAATTTCTAAAATCATTTTAAATGATTGTAAATAATACAAGCACTTCGGAAAACTCCCCTTTAGGGGTTGGGGGCAAAGTTGTTTTAGGTTTTAGCGGCGGGCTGGATACAACATACTGTGTAAAATATCTTACAGAAGAAAAAGGTTATGAAGTGCATTCAGTAATTGTAAATACAGGCGGATTTACTGAAGAAGAATTGAAGAAGATAGAAGCTCATGCTTACAAACTCGGTGTAAAATCACACACCGCAGTTAATGCTGTTAAAAGTTATTACGATAAAATAATTAAGTACCTGGTTTTTGGCAACGTGTTAAAAAATAATACCTATCCTTTAAGTGTTAGTGCTGAAAGATTAAGCCAGGCGGTTTTTATTGCCGAGCATGTGCAGCACCTGAATGCTGACATTGTTGCGCATGGCAGTACCGGAGCAGGAAACGACCAGGTAAGATTTGATATGATCTTCAACATTATGATACCCGGTGTGGAAATTTGTACGCCCATCCGTGATCTGAAATTAAGCCGTGAAGATGAAATTGCTTATTTGAAAAGCAAGGGTGTAGAAATGAATTTTGATAAATCGATGTACTCCATAAATAAAGGTTTGTGGGGCACCAGTGTTGGCGGTAAAGAAACATTGAACAGCAAAGGTATGCTGCCCGAAGAAGCTTGGCCTACACAGGTTACCGAAACAGGAATTAGTAATTTGGAATTAGGTTTTGTAAAAGGAGAGCTCATAGAAGTTAATGGTAAGAAGTTTAACCATCCTGTAGAAGCTATTCAAGAATTGCAGAAAATTGCCGGTCCTTTTGGTATTGGCCGGGATATTCATGTGGGCGATACAATCATCGGCATTAAAGGCCGTGTAGGCTTTGAAGCGGCTGCACCGATGGTGATTTTAAAAGCACACCATGCTTTGGAAAAGCACGTGCTAACCAAATGGCAGCTTAATTGGAAAGACCAGCTGGCTTTGTTTTATGGCAACTGGCTGCATGAAGGTCAGATACTGGATCCGGTGATGAGAGACATTGAAGCCTTTTTTCAAAATTCGCAGGAGACTGTTACCGGAAAAGTTTTTGTTGATCTGATGCCATATCGTTTTCAAATTACAGGCATTGAATCGGCTTATGACCTGATGAGCAGCAAATTTGGTAAGTATGGGGAAATGAACACCGGTTGGACGGGAGACGATGTGAGAGGGTTTTCAAAAATATTTGGTAACCAAACCATGATCTATAACGCAGTAAAACAAACAGCAGATGGCAGCTAAGATTAAAGTTGGTATTGTTGGTGGTGCCGGTTATACCGGTGGCGAACTCATCAGGATATTGCTGAATCACCCTGCTGTAGAAATATCTTTTGTGCACAGCAAAAGCAATGCAGGTAATTTTTTATACGAAGTACATAAAGACCTGCAGGGAGATACTGAAATAAAATTTAGTTCGGCATTAAGCCAGAAAATTGATTTACTGTTTTTGTGTGTTGGTCATGGCGATGCAGTAAA
Organism: Chitinophagaceae bacterium; assembly: GCA_031416815.1. GTDB lineage: Bacteria > Bacteroidota > Bacteroidia > Chitinophagales > Chitinophagaceae > Ferruginibacter. Next base: position 8,503 of record JANOUJ010000283.1, on the reverse strand, counting down.
GTTTCTAGCAGAAATTAAAATTGATGACAAAATAAAGATCATTGATTTGAGCCAGGATTTCAGACTGGGAGAATCGGTGAACAAAAGAAAATTTGTGTACGGTTTACCTGAACTGAATAAAGCACAAATAAAAAAAGCTAAGAACATTGCGAACCCAGGTTGTTTTGCAACCGCCATTCAATTGGGCTTGTTGCCATTGGCAAAAGCCCGTTTGCTAAAAGAAATTCATACAACCGGTATTACCGGCTCAACAGGGGCAGGACAGGGTTTGAGTGAAACCTCACATTTCAGCTGGCGGGCTAATAACATACAGGCATATAAAACCCTGTCACATCAGCATCTTGCAGAAATACTGCGATCCATAAATTCGCTGCAATCAAGCTCCCCTTTAGGGGCTGGGGGTTTTAATTTTATTCCCTGGCGGGGAGATTTTACAAGAGGTATCTTCATCAGTTCACAAATTAAATTTGATTTGGAGCTGAATTATATTAGGGCGCTATATAAAAAATATTATGCTGCACATCCTTTTGTTGTACTGAGTGAAGCGCCCGTCTTTTTAAAGCAAGTGGTAAATACAAACAAATGTTTTATTCAGTTGGAGAAAGTTGGCAATAAACTGGTCATTCATGCTGTAATTGATAATTTATTGAAAGGGGCCAGTGGCCAGGCAGTGCAGAATATGAATTTGATGTTTGGGTTGGACGAAACAACAGGGTTGAAATTAAAAGCAAACTATTTTTAACCCCTAAATCCCCTGAAGGGGACTTTGGAGCTTTTAGTAAGTAAGAGTTTCAGAAACTCTGAAAGTTAAAGACTGATTGAAATTAATTATTCACTAATAAACTAGGTTCTCCGCCGCGGCGGAGACAGGTGTATGAAATTATTTGATGTATATCCACTCAACGACATCTGCATCGAAAGAGCAGCAGGTTCATACGTGTGGGATGATAAAGGTGAGAAATATCTTGACCTGTATGGAGGTCATGCGGTGATTTCGATTGGGCATACACACCCACATTATGTAAAGCGGCTTGAAGACCAATTGCATAAAATAGGTTTCTATTCCAACTCTTTAAAAATCGCACTGCAGGTAGAGTTGGCAGAAAAATTAGGGAAGATTTCAGGTAAAAAAGCTTATCAATTGTTTTTATGTAATTCAGGTGCTGAAGCAAATGAAAATGCATTAAAGCTGGCTTCCTTTTATAATGGAAGAAAAAAGATCATTGCTTTTAAAAAAGCATTTCACGGCAGAACATCTTTAGCTGTGGCTGCAACCGATAACCCTAATATCGTTGCGCCGGTTAATGAAACAGATAATATTATATTCCTCCCCTTAAATGATGAAACGGCTTTGGAAGGAGCGTTTAAGCAAAATGATATTTCATCTGTGATCATAGAAGGTATACAGGGTGTTGGTGGTATCAATATTGCAAGCGATTCTTTCCTGCAAAAAATAAGAAGCCTTTGTGATGATTACAATGCGGTATTTATTGCGGATTCCGTGCAGTGTGGTTACGGAAGAAGCGGAAAGTTTTATTCACATGATTTTGCAGGCGTGAATGCTGATATTTACAGTATGGCGAAGGGTATGGGAAATGGATTTCCGATAGGCGCTATTTCCATCGCTCCAAAAATTCAGCCCAGACATTTTATGTTGGGTACAACTTTTGGCGGTAATCATTTGGCCTGTGCTGCTGCTTTGGCTGTACTGGAGGTAATTGAAAAGGAAGATTTGATCATTAATGCGAAAACTGTTGGTGATTATTTGATGGAAGAATTAAAAAAGCTCCCGAATATAAAAGAGGTAAGAGGAAGAGGCTTGATGATCGGCATTGACTTACCGGAAGAACTGAACATGGTAAAAAAGAATCTTCTTTTCAAACACAAGATCTTTACCGGCGAAGCAAAGCCAAACGTGATAAGGCTTTTGCCGGCATTGAATATTTCCAAAACAGAAGCTGATATTTTTTTACAGGCAATTAAAACCGAATTAAACCAGGTCTGACGTCCTCGTCTGACCTGGTTATAATCATTCACTTAAATATAATCAAAGGTGCGGAATTTTATCTCTGTCAATGATGTTGAAAATATAAATGCACTGGTTGCAAAGGCGTTACAGTATAAGGCAGATCCGTTTGCAGATAAACAACTGGGCGCAGGTAAAAGAATTGGTTTACTCTTTTTAAATCCATCATTACGCACCAGGCTGAGTACGCAGTTAGCTGCAGCCAACCTGGGTATGGAAGCTATTGTTTTTAATGTTGACAAAGAAGGCTGGGCTTTGGAATTTGCCGAGGGCGCCATCATGAATGGAACAACAGTTGAACATGTCAAAGATGCAGCACCGGTACTTGGGCAATATTTTGATATTTTATGTGTACGTACATTTCCATCTTTACAAAACAGGTCAGCAGATTATGCAGAAACGGTGATCAGCCAGTTCATTAAATATGCAGGTGTGCCAATAGTAAGTTTGGAGAGTGCTACTTTACATCCGTTGCAATCTCTTGCTGATATAATTACTATTAAAGAAAACAGGCTCTTAGGTTCTCCGCCAGCTGGCGGAGGCGGAGGGGGTAAGATAGTTTTAACATGGGCCCCACATGTAAAGGCCTTGCCGCAATGTGTTGCAAACTCTTTTGCCCAATGGATAGGAGCCTGGGGCGAAGCAGATTTTGTGATCACTCATCCCGAAGGATATGAGCTGGATGAAGCATTTACTAAAAATGCAACCATCATTACAAACCAGGAAGAAGCGTTGAAGCATGCTGATTATGTGTATGTAAAAAACTGGAGCTCATATAAGGAGTATGGAAAAATAATTTCAGATGGCGCAGGCTGGATGCTTAACAATCAAAAACTGGCTTTAACGAACAATGCCAAAGTGATGCATTGCCTTCCTGTCAGGCGTAATGTTGAATTGAGTGATGAGATATTGGATGGCAAAAGCAGTCTTGTTACGCAGCAGGCCGGTAACCGGGTTTGGGCTGCACAGGCTGTTTTATCTGAAATACTAAAGACACTGTAATGGAAAAACTTTTTGTTATAAAGATCGGCGGAAATATACTGGACAATGCAGCTGCCCAGCAATTGTTCCTGCAACAATTTGCCGACGTTCCCGCAAAAAAAATATTGGTTCATGGTGGTGGAAAAATTGCAACAACTATTGGTGAGCAAATGGGATTAACACCCAACTATATTAACGGAAGGCGCATTACCGATGAAGCAACCATTGACCTGGTGACGATGGTTTATGGTGGATTGATCAATAAAAAAATAGTAGCCACTTTGCAATCCATGCATTGCAATGCCATTGGGTTAACGGGTGCCGATGCAAATATTATTCCTGCAAATAAAAGACCCGTTGCTGAAATTGACTATGGCTTTGCAGGCGATGTCGCCGGTGCGCAATTGGGAATCGGCAGTTTGCAATTGTTCCTGGATAACAAATTAGTTCCCATTGTTGCACCATTAACACATGACGGGCAGGGTCAAATATTAAATACCAATGCAGACACCATTGCTTCGGCGCTGGCTGTTGCATTGTCAAAGCTTTATGATGTAAGACTGATCTACTGTTTTGAAAAGAAAGGAGTCTTGGAAAATATTGAAGATGAAACATCGGTCATTCACCTGATCAACAAAGAAAAATATCAACAGTTATTGCAGGATAAAAAACTGGCGGATGGTATACTTCCTAAAATAGACAATGCTTTTGCCGCTATTGACAGCGGTGTGCAGGAAGTATTGATCGGCCATGCGCATGACTTGCTTCAAAATATAACTGCAGATACAAAGGGGACACTCATTACATGATGATCGAAAATAAATTATACCAGGAAGCTGTTGAGTTGTTACAAACCTTGATAGCTACGCCTTCTTTTAGCAGAGAAGAAGATAAAACTGCTGCTGTGATTGAACAGTTTTTTAGCACTAAAAATATCCCATCAAATCGATTACTAAATAATGTTTGGTGTGCAAATAAATATTTTGATGAGCATAAACCAACGATCTTACTGAACTCACATCACGATACCGTAAAGCCAAACCCGCATTACACTAAAGATCCTTTTTCGCCAATAATAGAAGAGGGAAAATTATTTGGCTTGGGCAGCAATGATGCCGGTGGATGCCTGGTTTGTTTAATCGCTGCTTTTTGTCATTTTTCTGAAAGGGAAGATCTGAAATACAATATTGTTATTGCAGCTACTGCAGAAGAAGAGGTAAGCGGTGCAGGAGGAATAGAAAAGTTATTAGCTTCATCCGCGTTTAATTCCCAAATCCTGAGCGGAGTCGAAGGAAGGGGGTTAGGGGGTATTAGGTTTGCCATTGTAGGCGAACCAACACAAACCAACCTGGCTATTGCAGAGAAAGGACTGCTGGTACTGGATTGCACGGCAACGGGTAAGGCCGGCCATGCGGCCAGGGAGGAAGGAGAGAATGCCATTTATAAAGCCATGCAGGATATCCATTGGATTAAAAATTACCAATTTCCGAAAGTGTCCGAAACCTTAGGGCCAATCAAAATGTCGGTTACATCAATCAATACCGAAAACAAAGCACACAATGTGGTGCCGGCAGTTTGTAATTTTATTGTTGATATAAGGGTTACAGATGCATATACACATGAAGAGATATTGGAAACAATCAAAAAACATATTCAATCTGAAGTAGAACCCAGGAGCATGCGTTTGCGTTCTTCAAAAATCGAAAAAGATCACCCGCTTGTCCTGGCAGGTATAAAACTGGGTAAACAAATGTATGGTTCACCTACAACATCAGATGCTGCTTTAATACCTGCACCGGTTTTAAAATGCGGTCCCGGCGATAGTGCCCGAAGCCATACAGCCGATGAGTTTATCTATTTAAAAGAAATTGAAGAAGGAATAAACACTTACATAAAAATATTAGAGCAGGTAGTTTAATCATCAAATTTTACCAACATGAAACTCTGGCAAAAAGATAAATCATCATTAAAGGAAGTCGAAAAATTTACTGTTGGAATGGATAATGAACTGGATGTACATCTGGCATCATTTGATGTATTAGGTTCTTTAGCGCATATAAAAATGCTTGAATCGGTTGGGCTGGTATCCAAAGAAGAATTATGCCAAATAGAAATTGAGTTAAAAAATATTTATAAACAAACCCAGTCAACCGGTTTTAAATTGAATGATGGGGTAGAGGACATTCACTCGCAGGTAGAATTGATGTTGACACAAAAGTTAGGCGATGCCGGTAAAAAAATTCATAGCGCCCGAAGCAGGAACGACCAGGTTTTGGTTGACCTGAAATTATTTTTAAGATCTGAAATTGAGAAAACAGTTGTTAATACAAAGGCATTATTTGACCTGCTCATTGCACAAAGCGAAAAGCATAAAGCCGATCTGCTACCCGGCTATACCCATCTTCAACTGGCCATGCCTTCCTCTTTTGGTTTATGGTTTGGCGCCTATGCCGAAAGTTTGGTGGATGATCTGACAACGCTGGAAGCAGCTTACCGGATTGTAAATAAAAATCCGCTGGGCTCAGCAGCCGGCTACGGTTCATCCTTTCCCATCAACAGGCAAATGACAACTGACTTATTAGGTTTTGATGACCTGAATTACAATGTAGTATATGCTCAAATGGGTCGTGGTAAAACAGAACGCATTGTAGCATCAGCTTTAGCAAATATTGCAGCCACACTGGCTAAGCTAAGTATGGATGCCTGTTTATACCTCAATCAGAATTTTGCGTTCATTTCTTTTCCCGATGAGTTGACAACCGGTAGCAGCATCATGCCGCATAAAAAAAATCCTGATGTTTTTGAATTGATACGTTCGCATTGCAACCGCATCCAGGCTTTGCCTAATGAGATCATGCTGATGACGACCAATTTACCATCAGGCTATCACCGCGATCTTCAACTGATAAAAGAACATCTCATACCCGCTTTTCAGAATATGAACGATTGCCTCCAGATGACCGCCCTGATGCTGAGCAATATTGAAATTAAAAAACACTTGCTGACGGATGATAAATACAAGTTCTTATTCAGTGTTGAGGAAGTAAACAAATTAGTACTGGATGGCATCCCGTTCCGGGATGCTTATAAAAAAGTTGGCGCCGATATAGAAGCCGGGATTTTTACACATGCTGTTTCACCTGAGCATACGCATGCCGGTTCAATAGGTAACCTCTGTAACAGCCATATTAAGCGTATGATGGATGATATTATACAAAAATTCAATTTCGCTAAAGTGAAAATTGCGTTGCAACAATTATTAAGTTAGATTTGTCGCCATAACTTTCAACACATAATGGCTGATCAGACAACGAAAAAACGCATTGCATTATTTGGTTCAACAGGCTCTATAGGTACCCAGGCCCTCGAAGTGATACGAGCCAATCCCGATCTGTTTGAAGTGGAAATACTAACAGCACAGACGAACGACGAATTGCTGATCACCCAGGCCTTGGAATTCAGGCCCAATGCCATTGTTATAGGCGATGAAGCCAGGTATCAAAAACTGAAAGAAGCCTTATCATCAACCGATATAAAAGTGTTTGCAGGCGAAGCAGCCCTTGAAGAAGTGGCTGACTTTGATAGTTATGATATGATGCTGGCGGGCATTGTCGGCTTTGCTGGGCTAAAACCGACATTAAGAGCGGTTGAAAACGGTAAGGCCGTTGGGCTTGCCAACAAAGAGACACTGGTTGTTGCTGGCGACATCGTAATGCAAAAAGCCATAGAAAAAAGAGTGCCCATCATCCCGGTCGACAGTGAACATTCTGCTATCTTTCAATGCCTCATCGGCGAAGCAAGAAACCCTATTGAAAAAATAATTCTTACAGCAAGTGGTGGTCCTTTCCTGGGTAAAAAACCAAATTTTTTGGTTAACGTAAAAAGGGATCATGCGCTGCAGCATCCCAACTGGAGTATGGGGGCGAAAATTTCCATCGACTCTGCAACCCTCATGAATAAAGGGTTGGAGATGATTGAGGCAAAATGGCTTTTTAATTTGCGGCCCGACCAGATAGAAGTGGTGATACATCCACAGAGCGTTATTCACAGCATGGTTCAGTTTGAAGATGGTAGTATAAAAGCACAGATGGGATTGCCCGATATGAAATTACCCATCCAATATGCGATGGCTTTCCCGGGACGAATAAAAAATGACCTCCCCCGCCTTAATTTTAAAAAATATCCGGCTTTAAATTTTGAAGAACCCGATGTTAAAACTTTCAGAAATTTGGCCCTGGCTATGGAAGCGCTTAACAAGGCGGGCAACATGCCCTGTGTACTAAATGCAGCCAATGAAATAGCTGTGTGGGCCTTCCTGCGCAACCGTATTGGCTTTTTGGATATGACTGCTTTGGTGGAAAAAACCCTCGAAAACGTTACTTACATTGAAAAACCATCCTTGCAGGAATATTTTGAAAGCGACGCCGAAGCCCGTAATTTTGCGGCTTCGTTGATAAACCTGTAAAAATATTTTGATCCGGGCGTTTATCCTGAGCGAAGCTGAAGGATACTTTTCCAGCAATATTGAACGTTAAATACAAATTTATAAATGAACATTACCTTATTAGCAATAAACTGGAGCAGTGTAGGCTATCAGGCAGCACAATTGCTTCTGTCATTATCTATCCTTGTCATCCTGCACGAATTCGGGCACTACATAACTGCCAAATGGTTCAAATGCCGGGTAGAAAAATTTTACCTTTTTTTCGATCCCTGGTTTTCAATCTTTAAAAAGAAAATTGGCGATACTGTTTACGGTATTGGCTGGCTGCCCCTGGGCGGCTATGTAAAAATATCCGGTATGGTGGATGAGAGCATGGATAAAGAATCATTAAAACTGCCACCACAACCCTGGGAGTTCAGAAGCAAACCGGCCTGGCAGCGTTTAATAATCATGATGGGAGGTGTTACAGTAAATGTGTTACTGGCATTTGTTATTTATGCTTTTATATTGATGGTTTGGGGCGAAAAAAAGATACCAGCCAGTTCAATGAAGTATGGAGTACATATTGGCGACAGTACTTTACTCAAGATAGGATTTAAAAACGGCGACAGGATAATTGGCGTTGATGGAAAGGAAGTTTATGACCTTGGCCGTTTTAGAAAGAAATTAATTACGGCATCTAAGGTTGAAATTGAAAGGGAAGGAAAATTAACCACCCTTGTTTTGCCTAAAGATTTTGTAGGCCAGTTAATTGAAAATAAAAACCAAAAGCGCAAAGGCTTTATTGAGCCCCGTATTCCAGCCATGGTAGCGTATGTTCCCGATTCAGCCGTCGCTTACAAAGCCGGGTTACGTAAACATGATATCATAAAAGGTATTGACTCTACCCGGTTTGAGTATCATGATCAGATGTCTGACTTACTTGAAACTAAAAAAAATAAAGATGTTATCCTTACCGTTAACAGAGGAGGCCGTGATACAAGTTTTAGTACAAGAATCAATAAAGATGGGCAAATAGGTTTTAATGCATTTAGTTCTGCAATACAATGGGA
>JANOUJ010000282.1:0-4335 GCA_031416815.1 Chitinophagaceae bacterium | reverse complement strand
ATTATTGGAGAAGATGATCACTTTAGCATCAATGGCCTTGGCGGCATCTGCAATTATTTTGGTAAATACCTGTGCATCCACATGATCCAATGCAGCGTTCTTTACAGTATGCACTTTTTTAATTCCGTAGTTTCCCAAAGTAGCCAGGTCATCCGCAACATTGCCTAAAACAATGGCATCGGCAGTTGTACCTAAAAGTTCAGCAACCTTGGCACCGTAACTTGCTGCTTCAAAAGAAGATTTTTTGATGTGCCCTTCAGATTGATCTAAAAAAATTAAAACGCTCATAATTTATAAATTTTGCCTTCGGCTGTTTTGAATTTAATATGTTGAATAAAGAACCCAATCTCCGCTTTTATCTACTACACAATCAGTTCCCCCTTTAGGTTCTCTGAAGGAGAACGAACGAAGTTTGGAGGGGGTTTCTTAAATCGCTTTCGCTTCCTCATGCAACAGCCTCACCAATTCCTCCGGATTATCAGCCGACACCAATTTCACTCCTGCCTTCGGCGGTGGCAATTCAAAAGCTGCAACGCTTGTCAATGCATCAACCGCAACCGGCTCAACTGCATTTAAAGGTTTGCTTCTTGCACCCATAATACCCTTCATATTCGGGATACGTTGTTCGGCCATTCCTTTCTGGCAGCTAACAACAACCGGCAATGACACTTTATTGGTCTCTTCGCCACCTTCAATTTCACGAATGATAACAGTATCTGTTCCTTCCAATGTAAATTTTGTTGCCAGCGAAACATAAGGCAGGTCCAGCAGCTCAGCTACCATGCCACCAATGGACGATCCATTGTAGTCAATGGTTTCCTTACCGGTAAAAACCAGGTCATAACTACCTTTTTTTGCTACTTCAGCGATCTGCGAAGCAATATAAAAACTATCATGACTGTCGGCATTAACACGAATGGCTTCATCGCCACCCAATGCCAGTGCTTTACGAATGATGGGATCACAATCTGCGCCACCCACGGTAACCAAATGTATAATAGTTGCAGGATCAGCTTCCTTCAACTCAATGGCCCTCACCAGGGCATACCACTCGTCGTATGGATTGATGATCCACTGAACGCCCTCTGCAGCGAATTTCGTATTGTTATCTGCGAAGGCTATTTTTGCAGTGGTATCAGGTGTTTTACTGATACAAACTAAGATCTTCATGTGTTAAGTTTAAAATTCCGGAAATAAGTTGTTTATGCAACTAATGCAAAGATAAGAGTTGCAAATATAATCTGGATACAAAACGTAAAAAATTATTGTTTAATGAGCAGGATAGAAAAATTACTGGAATACATGAAAACCTCGGGCAAGGATAGCTTCCTGCAGCATGCCCTGGCATTGGAATATATCAAGATCGGCGATGATGAGGCTGCACGAAAACTGTTCAACGAAATTTTGCTGCGGGAACCTACTTATATCGGTTCTTACTATCACCTCGGAAAGTTATTGGAACGGGTGGGAGATTTTGACAAAGCCATACGTATTTATAAAAGGGGAATAGAAGAAGCCGGGAAGGCCAATGATCATCATACAAGGATGGAATTGCAGGGAGCGTTGGAGGATATAGAGGAGTAAAGAAAAACCCCCTCCGCCCCCTGAAGGGGGAACCAACTGGAAGATTAAAGCGAAGATGATGTTTATTTTTTGGGACGGGCATTTGTAATTCTCTTAGACATCGTTGTGTCACTCACTTGTACGGAATACAAATTCTGAGCGAAGCCGAAGTATGAACATTTATAAAACCGAATGAATTTAATACAGCCGGAAAAATTATTTTAAACTAATTAACTAAGTTCTCCGCCGTGGCGGAGACAGGGGTATGAATCTTTCAGATAAATTTAAAGCATACATCAAACAACAAAATCTTTTCCAACCAAAAGATAAGCTGCTGCTTGCCGTAAGCGGGGGAGTAGATTCTGTTGTGTTGTGTGAACTTTGCAAACAGGCCGGTTATGATTTTATCATTGCTCATTGCAATTTTCAATTGCGGGGAGCCGAAAGTGAACGTGATGAAACATTTGTAAAAGAGCTTGGCAAAAAATATAATGTGGAAGTGTTGGTTAAAAAATTTGAAACTGAAAAATATGCAACTGGAAATAAGTTAAGTATTCAGGTTGCAGCAAGAGAATTGCGCTACCAATGGTTTAGTGAACTCATAAAAAAAATGAAAAGTGATTTGAGTCTTGAAGGCTCAAACTCCCCCTTTAGGGGTTCTCCGGCAGGAGAACGAACGCAGTTCTGGGGCTTTCTTCTTACCGCCCACCACGCCAACGATAATATCGAAACCCTGTTGATGAATTTCTTTAAAGGAACCGGTATCAACGGGCTTCATGGAATTCTGCCAAAGCAGGGTATTATCATCCGGCCCTTACTCTTTGCAAAAAAAGAAGCGCTTACTGAATTTGCAACAGAAAATAAACTCAGCTTTGTTGAAGACTCCTCCAATGCTGCTGACAAATACACCCGCAATTATTTTCGTAACCAATTGATACCCGATCTGCAAAAAGTTTTTCCACAGGTGGAAGATAACCTGCTACATAACATTGACCGCTTTCGGGAAATTGAAATGTTATACAGGCAATCGCTTACGCAGCACAAGAAAAAATTACTGGAGTTCAAAGGAAATGAAATTCATATTCCCGTGCTAAAATTGCAGAAGACCTTGCCCCTGCATACCATCGTTTACGAAATAATTAAAGACTATGGTTTTACTGCTCATCAAACCGATGAAGTAATTGCTTTATTAAAAAGCGAAACAGGCAAATACATCCAATCTGCAACACACCGCATCCTTAAAAACCGTAACTGGCTTATCATTGCGCCGAATGAAAATATCCAGGCAGAAAATATTTTTATTGAAGAAAAAGATAAACAGCTCGAATTTCAGCATGGAAAAATCAGTATTGAACTGGTAACAACCACAAACTATAAACTACAAACAACAAACCTCACAGCCCAACTCAACGCCGCCGAAATAAAATTCCCCCTGCTTTTGCGCAAATGCAAACCCGGCGATTATTTTTATCCGCTGGGCATGCAGAAGAAAAAAAAACTCAGGCGTTTTTTTATTGATCAGAAACTATCGCTCACGCAAAAAGAAAAAACCTGGGTAATTGAAACGGACAAAAAGATCATCTGGGTAGTTGGCCTGCGTATTGATGACCGGTTTAAAATTACCGGCAACACAAAAAATATACTGCAGTTAACATTAATCCCTGCCAAATAAACTGGGTTGTTTAAGTTCTTCAATGATGCCTGTAAAAAGATCGGGTTGCATAACAGCAATTAATACAAGGGTAAATGCCAGGCCAAAAAGCGACCCCCATAAATGGGCATCATGATTGATATTATCCCCACTCTTTTTACCCATATACACGCAATAAAAAATATACAGTACGGCATAAACCATAGCCGATATTTTTAAAGCACCATACAGATAAATAGGGCTCCAGGGGCTGAAAACAATGGTAGCAAATACCACGGCGGATACCGCACCAGATGCGCCCAGGGAACGGTAATTATAATCATCCTTATGTTTGAGGTAACTGGGGATATCAGAAATGATCAGGCCCAAAAAATACAGCGCCAGGTAAGCAAAATTACCTCCCAACGCATAGTGGTTAAAATACAGCTCCAGGTTGCTGCCAAAAAAGAACAGGGTAAACATGTTAAAGATCAGGTGCATCCAATCGGCATGTAAAAAACCCGAAGTTATAAAACGGATATATTGATTTTCCCGTGCTACACGATAGGGCCACATGATGGTTTTATCTACCATGGCGGGGTTTGAAAAACCTATGAGAGAGAAAATTACGTTGGCTATAATTAGGCCGATGGTTATAGGGTAGTCCTGAAAATTCATATGCATTTTTATCCCGATAATTATCGGGAGTCAAATCTAAAACTTTCTTACTGCTTTTCGCTTTATTTTTCCGGCGATCGGTGAGAATTCTAAAATTGAATGGTTGCTAATTTTTTAATTTACTCCGACTTGTTTAAAAATAGGTATCAGGTAGTAGAGAAAAAAATACTAAGTACTTATACTAATTCAACTATAAATACGTTTAGTGTAGTAATTATTCTACAAATTTTCGGCGAATAACAAACCAGGTTATCACGTCATTTAATCCGGCGTTGTTAAAAATAGACCCTGAAGATGTGGCCCTTGTAGCACATTTAGGTATGCTTCCAAGGATGCTGCAGGTTTGTTTGATCCAACGCCTGCAACGGTTACTGTACGCTGGAACCAGACATTGCCTGTTAAGCTCATCAGCTTCAGCGGCCGGTTAAATGGCGCTAAGGTGGATCTGAATTGGGTTACAGCCA
>JANOUJ010000281.1:0-2764 GCA_031416815.1 Chitinophagaceae bacterium | reverse complement strand
GAACAAAAGTGAAAGGTGGTAACTTTTTGATTGGGTTTAATATTACCAGATTATGGAATTATTGATAAGATGAAAAAACATAATTGAGATACAGTTTTAAATTAAAGGAACTCTGAATTTTATTCGGGGTTCTTTAATTTTAGTATGGTCATTCAATCAAATCTGTTTTTTGAACTTAATAGTTCCACAACCTGGTAATATTGAATCCAATCAAAAAGTTACCACCTTTCACTTTTTTACCGGTGTAATTATTGTAACCAAACGGGCTGTTTTTATTATACAAATTATTTTGTTGTTGCACCAGGTTAAAATAGTTACCTACAAATACCTGGAATGAGTGGCTGCTCGTATTCATTTCAATGCCAAATGATAAATTGGGATTGGGATTATTGGTTGCATGTTTTGTAAGCGGCTGGTCGTAGTTTATCATTACAGAAGTAACATTGGTTACCTTATACCTGGCAGAAAAAGCAATAGCAAAATGATTAAATTCCATTTCTTTAAAAATTGTTTTTCCGGTACTGTCGTTCTTAGTCAGGTATCCATTTACTGCATTCTGGTGAGAGATGCTTGGTGCAACCTGTATAGAAAACTTACTGGTAACCTTCCTGGCAATCATTAACTGGTGGAAGAAAGACAATCGTTGAGAGCGGTATTTGAAAATTGTTTTATCAGCATCCTTCCTTGTATCATAAGCCATATTGCTGTACCAGGAAACACTTACCGGGTATTTATGCGGAGTTTGTGTAATGATGGCATATTTGGCACTGGCATCCCAGATCATATTTTTCTTTGTTATGCCAATACCCACATTCAATTTATTAATGGGGCTATAACTAACGCCCATCCTGATATTGGATGGAGCAAAAAATCCCCAAAAGTCCTGGTAGCCTTTTTTAACGGAGCCAAAACGGTGCATAATATCCATTTCCAGTGTTCCTTTCACAGGTACCATCACAGTTTGGTTGTCTATGATCCACACACTTTGAAAAGTATTTTTTACCGGTTTTGGTTTGGCAGATACTTTAGGTTCTTCCGCTACAACGGTGCTGTCCTGTGCCCTAAGATCCTGAAATAAGATCAGGCTACAGGCAAGGCATGCAGCAAATGCCAGCAGCTTTTTTGATATTTTTATTTGCTTTTTCATTTTATAATTTTTAAGGTCACTTAATTATTGGGTGCGCCATTTCTTATCCAGTCATACACTTTTTGCCTGTCAATTGCAGAGGGTATGTATTCTTTCATACTTCCGTTAACAGCCTTATACATTATACTTTCCTTAGGTACTATGATATTCACAAATCCACCGTTGACTATTTCCTGATAGGATATAGTTGTACTTAGGAAAGGCTTGCGTGAACCTGAAACATGGCAGCCGGATATAGCACATTTAGTGTTAAATATGGGGGCCAGGTCATTTTTAAAACTTACTGCCTGCGGAGGCCCATCAGGGTCAACCGCGGCATCTGGCAGGATAACATCTTTATAACAACCTGTTATAGTTACACCCAGTACCGCTATCAAAATCATGGCCAGGTAAATTGATATCTTTTTCATTGTAAATCTTTTTAATGATTACTTATTGTGGAAATTCATGTTGCACTCAATATCAATTTTGTCTGATATGCTGGTGCTGGTAATACCGAAATCTCTACAGTTAAACTGGAATTTAAGTTGCAGTCCAAAAACATCATATGTTGCATTAACATTTGCTTTGGGAATGTATTTTAATTTGCCAACGAGTGTTTTTGTGAGTGGAGCAGTCAGTTTACCCTGCCATGTCATGGTAAGCGTTGCTATATACTCATTGCTCAACGGATCAAATTTTACCTCGGTAGTTTTTATCTTGGCAAGATTAGTTACCGTAAGGTTTTGTGTACCTGCAACAATGGCGGTAGTACCCAATCCTGAAACATTGCAGCCTGCATCACGGCCAGGCTCACCGGTATTGGAGGTGTTAATCTGAACATATCCGTTAAAATAAGTTTTGGTCGGTTCGTTTTCATAAAATGCCCAGGAGCTATCTTTCAATGGTTGACCGGTTACTGTATAATTCAGCATTGCTGCAGGCTGTACATCATGCATACCAAACTGGTTGAACCGGCCGGTAAGCAACCCCGAAGCTGCTACATAATTGGTTGACCATAGTACGCTGGAATGTGATTTATCCAGTTTCCATTCATTCACATTTCCGACTGTCATATTGCCCGGAAGATGAATGTTGGTACCACGTGTTATTACAACACCAGTGGTGGCAGGTGGCGGAGGAAATGAATCATCATGACTGCAACTCACAATGTATCCAAAGCTGCTTATTATGATCAGGAAGATCATGAGCGATTTGTTGCTAAATAGGTTCATAAAAAATATTTTAGAATGAATAATGATTGGTAAAAAATTAACGATGTAAAAATATTCCTGGAAATTTTAACAATTTATGACGGCAGTCAAAGTATAGAGTGACTCATATCATAAAAGTGGGATTAACAATCTTGAGAATTTAATTGGGGGATCAACTTAGCTGCTTTTTTTGTAGCGGATAAAGAGAAAAGAGAATAATACAATAATGATAAGTGCACCCAGGTTTAGAGAAAGGCTGATAGTATATATTTTCATATCGTTTTTTACAATATGATTGCCGGCTGATGATGCAGATAGTTGTATAAATAAATCCTTTATTAAAATAAAGAAAAACACCAGGCTATGTAACAAACTCAAAATTGTTTTTTTGCTCAAAGCAGGTATCCAGAAAAGAATAGAGAGA
>JANOUJ010000280.1:0-2304 GCA_031416815.1 Chitinophagaceae bacterium | reverse complement strand
GTTATCGATAAACACCAATGGATCTATTGCTCCGGCGTTGGTGTAAATACCAAAATGCAAATGCGGTACGGTGTATTGTGCGTTGCCGGAATTACCCACCAGGCCTATTATATCGCCTGCGTTAACGCGTTGGCCCTGCCTCACAAACTGCGTATCCAAATGAGCATAATAAAGATTAAAATCGGCGTCATCGGGTAAAATAAACACAACTTTACCACCTAATTTATTTTCCGATACACTCGTTATCCGCCCATCAGCAGCAGCCAAAGCTGGCGTATGAAATACGGCACCAATATCCACACCTTCATGGCTTCGGATTCCATTATCCCGCCCTACACCCCATAAACTAATGATCTTTGGATTGCCTGTACGTTGCACAGGAAATGACAGCGAAGGTCCTGTATACAATTGCAGTTGGTAAAACATATTCTTCTCAATTTCCGGTTGAACACGCAAAATATAGCGGCCATCTTTGGTTACAACATAGTGCAAAACGCTGTCCATTCTTGCCGCAGAGGCAAGTAACACCGGTTTACCGGTTGCAAGTTCAAACAGATCTAAAAACAAACCACGGGCTGTGTTAGCATGTATCTTCATTCCACGCTTTGCTTCAAACTCGAAACCGGCAGCAGCGGGCCTTTCTGCATTAAAGTAACCGGCTTCTGAATACGGGAGTTGTAATTGAAAAGGTTTTAGCAGGCTGGTCTCAGATGCTGTTAGCCAGGTATTTCCAGATTTGGTTTTATCATATCCCTCTTTTATAATGCTGTCAGTATATTTTTCATGTGGGCTTTGCTTTTTGCCAAATAAACCTTTGCCCGGCCTGCTGCACGAGCAAATGATAAGGAGGAACGCATATAATATAAAATTTTGCCGCATGCTTTTCAATCCAAAGCAAATGATAAGCCAGAATCACTGAGATTAAATGTGTGTACAGGAATGGAGAGGAGCAGTGAACATTTATAACCCTGCAAAAGCTACATGAAAATATTGTTTAATCTCATTCACATCAAACTGCTCGGCCCTTTTTGCAGCTTTGATTAAAAATTTATTTCGCAAGGCTTCATCTTCCATCATCTTTTTCATGGCATTTGCAAGCGATATAACATCTTTAACGGGTGTTAACATTCCGTATTCTCCAATTTCATAATTATTGATGGCCCGGTGATGCAGGTCCGTATCGGGCGCCAGTAATTCTCTTGGGCCCGAGCTGCAATCAGTTGAAATTACCGGTTTGCCGCAGGCAAGCGCTTCTATCAATACATTGGGAAACCCCTCTACATTAGAACTCAACACAAAACAATCGCTGCGACTAACATACTTAAATGGGTTTTTATCAAATCCACAAAAGATGATCTTATCCATTAAACCCAGGTCTTTTACTTTCTGTTTCAGTTCTTCCTCCATTATACCGGCTCCAACGATCAGTAATTTGCAGGGAAGATTTTTCAAAATAAAGAAAGCTTGTATTAGTAAAAGCTGGTTCTTTTCTTTACGTAGATTGCCAACAGTAATAAAATGGAAAACATCTTTTTCAATAACAAGATCAGGCTCTTCTGCTGCATGTGATTTGATAAGCTGCAGATCAACCGGGTTATAAACCACCCTGACCGGTGTTTTGATCTTAAAGTTCTCTATCAGGTCGGTTTGTATGGCGTAAGAATTTGCAAGAATGAGATGAGCACGTTTATAAGAATACATAACCATGAATTTTGAGAACATACGGTAAATGGCCGAATGACTTTCCTGCATGGTTGTCTGGTGGGTGCCTTCGCACATGATCACACGGCCACGATAACCCAAAAAACTTTTCATGATGGCATTTATATAACAGGGGCGATATAAAAAAGCAACCGATGTATTGATGTTGTGTTTTTTGCAATAGCGATAAACCTTTAGAGAGATACCAGGCAATTTTAAAAACCTGATAATCTTATTCTGCACCAACGGCTGGTCCAGGTGGAATACTTTTATTTCAGGAGGAATTGGGTAATCAACATAGTTGCTGTATAACGCCAGGTGAATTTCAAAATCATTTTTCAAATGATCCAGCAATAACGAAACCACCCGTTCTGCCCCACCGGTTTGCAATGTATTTATAAAGATCAGCAGCTTTGGCTTGTTACCATTCATTTGTTTTCATTTTTCACCTTCGGATACAAATCACTAGTGTTTTGATGTTATAAATATAAGTTCTTTGAAAATATTGTCTGTATTGGGTTTCATCTATTTTGAAGGCTAACACGATTTGAAAAAATCGAAGTTTATTCTTAATATAACGCCTTGACAATCAATTTATATGAA
>JANOUJ010000279.1:0-2601 GCA_031416815.1 Chitinophagaceae bacterium | reverse complement strand
GATGCAAAAGGCTACAATGCAGACCTTGGTTACCGTGGCAAAATAAAAAATTATTTATTTTTTGATGCAGGTATTTATTACCTGCAATACAATAACCGCATTGGCGTAATTGTGCAGCAGAGAACTGATGGAAGTTTTTATAATTACCGCACCAATGTTGGTAACAGCAGCAGCAAAGGCTTTGAGGGCCTTGTGGAATTCAGCCCCGTAAAAGCTTTCAGCAAAAACAATACAAAGGCCGATGTAAGTGTATTTGTAAGTTACAGTTACACCCATGCACAATATGGTAACCTGAAAGTTATAATCAAGAACAGCAGCAACCAACTGGAGGAAACCAACCTAAAAAATAAAAAAGTTGAGAATGCGCCTGAAAATATCGTTAGAAGCGGAATGACTATTTCTTATGAAAATATTTCTTTAACGGGTCAATTAAGCTATACCGGTAATTCTTATTCAGATGCAAATAATACAGTTATTCCCACTTCCAACGCACAAAACGGATTGATCCCAGCTTATACAGTTACTGATCTAACTGCCGTATATAAATATTCAGCTAAACTGAATATAAAAGCCGGTATTAATAATTTGGGCAATGAAAAATATTTTACCCGTCGTGCAGGTGGTTATCCCGGCCCCGGCGCATTGCCTTCGGATGGACGAACATTTTTTGTTTCGGTTGCTGCTAAATTTTAGAAAGCCTTAATAAAATGATCCCAGGTAATTTTCATTACCTGGGATCATTTTATTATCAAATTTTTTTATAAATTTTTATGGCTGCCAAAAGCGCTACTGTAAATACAACCAACCCCGCTATTCCCCAGATAAAACTCAGCATTTGTTTTACAACTGCCAGCATAACAATAGTTATTAAAAAAAGAGTAGCTACTTCATTCCAGGTACGCAATTGTTGAGAAGTGTATTTAAAAATTCCTTTTGATTGCTGAGCAAAAATTACCTGTAAAGAAAGATGATAAAAAAATAATCCTGCAACGAAACAAAGTTTTATTAAGAGCCAGGTGGGCAGGCTGCCATATAAATACCACAGCCAGCAGCCAAATACTATCGTAAGGATTGCTGAAGGCCATGTAATACCATACCATAAACGTTTTTGCATTAAGCCAAACTGATTCAAAAGTATAGTACGTTCAGGCTCTGCCTTTGTGTTTGCCTCTGTATTGTAAACAAATAATCGCACTATGTAAAATAACCCGCTAAACCAGGTAACAACAAATATGATATGTAAAGCTTTAATGTAAAAATACATGCGTAGCTATTTTTTAAGCACCAGATCAGTTTGCTGAGCGGCTATACTTTTAATATACCTGTTAATTGTTTGCACCCATAATGTATTCGTATTTAGGCAGGGGATCATCTCGAATGATTCTCCTCCGGCCTTAATAAATATATCTTTACCTCTTTCAGCAATCTCTTCCAGTGTCTCCAGGCAATCGCTTACAAATGCAGGGCAAACAATCAATAATTTTTTTATGCCTTCTGCCGGTAATTGTTCTAATCGAATATCAGTAAATGGTGTAAGCCATCCTTTTCCCAATCTTGATTGAAAAGCAATACTGTATTTATCTACAGGAATATTTAAAGTCTGAGTTACCAATTTAGTAGTAGTAAATACCTGGTGACGGTAGCAAAAATTATGGGCCGGAGAATCAGTTTCACAACAATTAGTATTTTGCAGACAATGACATCCTGTAATATCACTTTTCTTTATATGCCGTTCGGGAATGCCGTGAAAACTGAATAAAAGATGATCATATTCCTTTTCTACATGTAGTTTTATACTCTGTGAGAGGGCATTAATGTAATCAGGTTCATTATAAAAAGGCTTGATAAAAGTTAACTTAAATGAATAATTTTTTTTTGCATGTGCTTCTTTGGCATACTCAACTGCTGTTTCATAACTGCTCATTGCATAATGCGGATAAAGTGGCAAAACAATCACTTCTTCAATACCCGGCTCTTTTTTTAATAAGGCTTCAAAAGCCGCATCCGGCGATGGAGTTCCATACCGCATGGCAATCTCAACAGGATAATCAGTTTCAGCCTGCAATGCCGCCTGCAATTGCTTTGTAAATACAACCAGAGGCGAACCTTCCTTAGTCCATATGGTGCTATAAGCATGGGCTGATTTAGAAGCCCTGAATGGAACGATAATTCCCTTTACCAGCAAGGCTCTTAACAGGTAAGGATAATCAATCACCCTTTCATCCATAAGAAACTGGTTGAGGTATTTTTTTACATCTTTAACTGCTGTTGAATCCGGTGACCCCAGGTTCATTAATATGACACCTCTTTTTGCTATATCCATTGAAAAAATTATTTAGCAAAATTAGCCACCATCAAACAAATAAATGCCTTAAAGTTTATTGTGACTTAATTATGACTATTACCGTTCGATGTGCTGATATTTTTGCATAGCAAATGATGATCAACCCACAGCCCGATTTTTTATCCAATTTTTATATTGCCGGAATAAACTACCGCAAAAGTGATGTGTTGGAAAGAGGCAAATTTTCGTTAACGGAACATCAATCTGAATTGTTGCTGCAAGATGTTGTTATAAAACAGCTTGCAGGTGCTTTTGTA
>JANOUJ010000278.1:0-10455 GCA_031416815.1 Chitinophagaceae bacterium | reverse complement strand
AAATCCACCAAGCACTTCAGGTCCAAAAGAGAACCCTACGATCAATGGAGATAATAAAGCTATTGCCCCAGGTAACATCATTTTCTTTAATGAAGCTTCTGTTGAAATGGCAACACATTTATCATATTCTGGCTTGCCTGTACCTTCCATAATGCCTGGAATTGTACGGAACTGTCGGCGAACTTCTTCAACCATTGCCATTGCCGCCTCACCAACAGCACGTATGGCTAACGAAGAGAAAATAAAAGGGATCATACCACCTACAAATAAACCTGCTAATACAGGAGCTTTGTAAATGTCAATACCTTCAATACCACTAATACCAACAAAAGCTGCAAACAAGGCTAAGGCAGTCAAGGCTGCAGAAGCAATGGCAAATCCTTTACCGGTTGCTGCTGTGGTATTACCAACCGCATCCAGAATATCTGTTTTTTCACGAACTTCTTTTGGTAACTCACTCATTTCAGCAATGCCACCGGCATTATCAGCGATGGGCCCAAAGGCATCAATGGCAAGCTGCATAGCTGTTGTAGCCATCATACCTGCTGCAGCAATTGCCACACCATATAAACCAGCAAACCAATAACTCATATATATTCCGGAAGCTAAAACCAGGATCGGCAGGAACGTACTTTCCATACCCATGGCCAGACCCGCAATGATGTTGGTTGCATGGCCTGTACCCGATTGGCGGATGATAGATTTAACCGGGCGTTTGCCCATGGCTGTATAATACTCCGTGATCATACTCATTAAAGTACCAACGATCAAGCCCACCATAATGGCGCCAAAAATATCAAGCTTAGTGAATATAAAACCACGGAGCTCCATGGTTTCAGGCATTAAAAAATCAACCAGGAAATAAGATGCAACCGCTGTTAAAACAATTGAACCATAATTTCCCATATTTAAAGCGTTCTGCACTTTTTGTGTGCTTAACCCGGCGCTTTCACTAATGCGAACAAACCAGGTTCCTACAATAGAGAATATAATACCCATGGCTGCAATCAGCATTGGTAACAGAATAGGAGACATACCACCAAATGCATCGGTCATAGCATCTGTTTCCCTGCCCAATACCATGGTTGCTAAAACTGTTGCAACATAAGAACCAAAAAGATCGGCACCCATACCGGCCACATCACCTACGTTATCACCTACATTATCAGCAATGGTTGCAGGGTTGCGTGGATCATCTTCGGGGATCCCTGCTTCTACTTTACCTACAAGGTCAGCACCAACGTCGGCAGCCTTGGTGTAGATACCACCACCAACACGGGCAAACAAGGCAATAGACTCGGCGCCTAGAGAAAAACCGGTTAATATTTCTATGGTACGTTCCATCTCGTGGCTGTCAACAGCCGCATGAGGAGCAAAGATCATTTTCAAAACAATGAACAAACCTCCCAGTCCTAAAACTGCTAAGCCGGCAACACCCAATCCCATTACACTACCACCGGTGAAAGAAACTTTAAGGGCTTTTGATAAGCTGGTACGGGCTGCTTGTGCAGTACGTACATTGGCTTTGGTAGCCACTCTCATACCGATAAACCCGGCTAAGGCGCTAAAGAAAGCTCCAATAACAAAAGCAACTGCAATACTCCAGTGGCTGTTTGAATTGGTGTAACCCATTACGCCCAGTAATAAAGCGCCGATAATAACAAAATACGTAAGGATCTTATACTCGGCTTTTAAAAATGCCATAGCGCCTTCAGCAATATAAGTGCTGATCTCTTTCATGCGTTCGTTGCCGGCATCTTGTTTGGATACCCATGCAAACTTTATAAAAGTGTATAACAAGCCTACCACACCCATTGCCGGAATAACGTAAATCAAATTGTTCATAAGTAATATTTGTGCTGATTTTTGGACGGAAAAAATAGGGTAATTGGGTTAAAAACAGGCATATTGAAGCAGTTTATTGCCATTTTAAAAAGAGTTATGAGTGATAAGTTGATAATTAATTAGCTAAAGCTTTGAAAAAGGCGAAACTAATTACTACTTTGTATGCTTAACCTAAAACTTTAAACTTATGACAGATTTAAATCAAAACTCCGACCAGGTAAAAGACGCACTTAACCTGGAGGAAAAAGACATGAAAAAGCTTCCCCAAATGCTTAATATTCTTACCATTTTAACCTACATAGGATGCGGTTTGGGTGTATTGGGTATTCTATTAGGATTTTTAGGCATTGGCCTTTTAAGCTCCATGGGGTCAAAATCAGTTGAGGGTGCTCAAATCTCCGGCGCTGTTTCATCCTATGCAACAATTTCACTCGTGTTAAGTTTGGTGGGCATTGCACTTTGCTTTTATGGAGCGATGAAAATGCGTAATCTTCAAAAACAGGGATTTTATATTTATGTAGCTGGTCAATTAATTCCAGTTATTGGCGGCTTTATCTTTGCCGGTTCTTTAGGAGCCGCTGGTATATCAATGGTTGCAGGGTTAATAATTCCTATTGTGTTTATTGTTCTGTATGCTACTCAACTAAAAGAATTAAAATAGCATTAACAAGGGGAAACTTTAACCCCGAATCAATTTATGCAAAACCCTTCTGTTATCGCAGAAGGTTTTTTTGTTTTCAGTAACCATCAATCCCATTATCATAACGCCAATACGATCCCCGAAGATGAAAAACAGGTGCTGCTGTTTTTAAAACAGCAATGTTATATTTTTTCCAGTGTTGTTCTTGTCAATTCATTCTGTACATCACCGGTATTAAGTGTGGTAGCCGGTTCAAATAACAAAATGTGAACTTCTTCTTCCGCAATAGGTTTGTGCTCAACCTTTCTTGGGACAATAAAAAATTCTCCTTCATTAATAGTAACTGTTTTATCCCGTAGCTCCATATTGAATTTGCCCTTTACTACCAGGAACAATTCGTCCTCATGTTCATGGCTGTGCCAAACAAATTCGCCTTTCAGCTTTACAGCTTTTACGTGCTGTCCGTTCAGTTCGCCAATAATACGGGGATTGCAATAGTCATTGAACAAGCTGAATTTTTCTGAGAGATTTATTTTTTCCATCTTTATTTACCTCACCCCAACCCCTCTCCAAAGGAGAGGGGCAAGAGTGTTCAGTTAAATTGATTATTTGCTAAATCAAAGATTTTATCAGCCAAATTGAAATCATTTTTTTGTCAGCAATAATATTGTTTCATGCAGCGCCAATACCTGTGGGATAAGCATTTCTTGCTCATCATTGTTAATAATAAAATTGCACAGCTCCATTTTTGTCTCTTCATCCATTTGTTTATTTATTCTAGCCATCACTTCTTCCCGGCTGCTATTGTCTCTTTGCATAACCCGTTGCAACCGAAGTGGGGCAGGAGCAGTGACGCCAATCACATAATCCAGCAATTCTGCCGCCCCGCTTTCAAATAAAAGAGCTGCTTCCTTCAACGTATAAGGAGTTGCGTGTTTTAACATCCAGGCATTTGCATCGTTGATAGTGGCCGGATGTACAAGTGAATTTAATAGTTCTAATTTTTCTTCGGATGAAAAAACAATTTGAGCAAGAAATTTATTGTCTAATTTTTCATTCTTATAAACATCATTGCCAAACTGCTGCTTAATTTTTTCTTTTAACACCGCATCTTCATTTATTAACTTTTTTGCTGCCAGGTCAGCGTTGTACACAGGTATGCCAAGCACTTCAAATACTTTGGCTACGGTGCTTTTACCACTGCCTATGCCGCCTGTAATGCCGATTTTAAGCATAAAAAAATTTGCGATTTTAGATTGCCGATTTCGGATATTAAAACCCTTAACCGATAGTAAATCTAAAATCGCAAATCGACAATCTAAAATAAATTATTTCTTAACCTCCGCTACAGGCTTATTGATATTTGCCGTCCACTCCATACTAATAGCGCTGCGTTCAATTTTAATATAACTGCCCGGGCTGGTTTCCAATTCCAATGTGCTGTCATCATTCACTTTGTTCACTTTACCGTGTATACCGGCAATGGTCACTATCTTATCACCCTTTTGCAGGTTATTGATAAATTCTTTTTGCTTTTTTGCTTTTTTTGCCTGGGGCCTTATCATGAAAAGCCAGAAAACCAGGATCATTGCACCCATCATGATTGGAGTGGTCCAGGAACTTGTTCCGGAGCTAACCTGTAAAAAAATACTTAATAATTGCATGTTGTTTGTTTATTTGTTTAGAAAGTTAATGCCTGAATTGTTATTTGGTTAATTACTTAGCAGCCACCACATCGCCGGTCAATATCAATGGTGGAAATGCTGGTTTTGCGTTTGATATTACTGTAATAGTTATGTGCATTGCCAACCCGTCCCTTACTATCGAAAACTATTTTTATGAAACCTATTTCGCCTGGTAAAATGGGTTTTTCGGGCTTTTGAGGAACTGTGCAGCCACAACTTGCAGTAGCATCCACTATTACCAGCGGTTTGGTACCGGTGTTTTTAAAGCGGTAACTGTATTCCACTTTTTCGCCGTCGGTTACGGGTTTAAAATTATAAGCCGAGTCAATGATCTGCACCGTTGTTGAATCTTTTAATGCCAATAATTTTTGTGCTTCGGTATCATCAGCAATTTTATCTTTACGCCTTACGTCGCATGACAGGACAGTGGTGGAGATCAATAAGAAAAAAAGGAGTTTTTTCACTGTATTCATTTTTTCAAAGGTATGCCGATTTTGTTTTAAAATTATTTAGAACGCTTCTATATCGGCATTTGCCAAATGCTTCCACACAAAAGCTCTGCAAAATTTCACCCAAAGCACATTACCCTGATGTGAAATTTTGTTTGGCATAATTTATATCGTGCTGTTTTTATAAATCTTCTTGGTTATTTTATTTTCTGCTGCTAATTCCTTGTTTATATTGTCCAACAAACCATTTACAAATTGACCGCTTTGTACAGTACTGTAATCTTTTGCCAGGTCAATATATTCGTTAATGGTAACCTTGGTGGGGATGGTCTCAAAAAACAAGAATTCGCAAACGCCCATCTGCAGAATGATGAGATCCAGCGCAGCTATCCGCTCGGCATCCCAATTCTTTAATTTAGGTTTTATCAGTTCCAGGCAAATTTCTTTTTTATCCAATACGGTTTGCAACAGGCTTTTGGCGAATTCCCATTTTTCCTTGCTCAATATTTCTACAAAATTTGCATTGGCGGGTTTGTGTAAAAAATTAACCACCAGTTGGTTCATCATTTCTGCATCATCATCCCAATGAATAAATTGCTCTTCCACATGCGCTATAAAATCTTCGTTGGGTAGCATCAGGTTAGTGAAGATGAATTCAAGCATTTCTTTCTCCAACTTAATGTTTCTGCTCTGCTCGTCAATATATTCGGCATATTCGGGCGAACCAACCAGTTGCAGGTAGATCTTTTTCAGCAATTCTGTATCAATGATGTGCTGCGGTTTTAACTCAGCTACTGTAGTTTTAAAACCTGCCTCTTCCACAATCTTCCAAAGCAATTCATTGCCGGCAATTTTGGTGTTGATGTTGAGGTCAGCGGAAGTGGGCAAGTGTTTGGAAGCCTTTTGGCGGGCATCTGTTTCGGAGTAGCGGGCCACTTCTGTTATAAAATAAACGAGGTAGGTAAATATTTGCCTGCTTTGTTCAATTTTTTTCGTAAGAATATTAATTGCTTCACCGGGTTTTACATCACCATTCATACTGTCGATGCTGTATAAGGTCTGCATCACTTTTACCCGGATATTTCTTCTGCTGATCATGCTTAAAGAACTTTTTCTTTTGAATCTGCAAATTTAAGGGTTTATACCTTGCGGCCGAAAGATAATAAGCCGTGATGTGCACCGTGTGAAAAATTGTCTGTTTTCAAAGCCATCGGTCTGCCACAATAAATGAGAATTCTGCCATAACTGCTAATTAGTTGAATTGGTACAAAAATGGCTGTACCTTTGCCACCCGTTAAAAAACGGAGATTTAATTCTTAAACAAAATCAAAACATACATTATGGCAAAAAAAGTTGCTAATTACGAGTTATACGACGACAGAGTACTCGTAAAGCCCGCCGCTCCTGAAACTAAAACAGCCGGCGGAATTATAATTCCTGATACTGCTAAAGAGAAACCGCAAAAAGGAACTGTTGTAGCAGTTGGTCCTGGAAAATATGCAGAGCAAACCGGTAATATCATCCCCGTTAAACAAAAGGTCGGAGATGTTGTATTGTATGGTAAATATGGAGGTACTGAGATCACTTTGGAAGGCGATGATCTGTTAATGATGCGTTCTTCGGATATTTTAATGAAAGTTGGGTAATAAATGCCGATACTGGTTTCTGGATACTGGATAAGAGCCTTATAATTTAAAGTGCCTTCCAGAATCAAGTATCCAGTATCAATTTCTAAATAACTAAAATCAAAAATTGTCTATTATGTCTAAAATGATATTCTTCGATATTGAAGCAAGAAATAAAATGAAAAAAGGCGTTGATACATTATCAGACGCTGTAAAAGTAACCCTTGGACCCAAAGGCCGTAACGTGGTTATCGAACGCAAGTTTGGTGCACCAACAGTTACTAAAGATGGTGTTACGGTTGCCAAAGAAATTGAACTGGATGACCCCATTGAAAACATGGGTGCCCAAATGGTTAAGGAAGTGGCATCTAAAACTGCAGATATTGCAGGAGATGGTACTACAACTGCAACAGTGCTGGCACAGGCCATCATCAGCGAAGGTTTAAAGAACGTTGCTGCAGGAGCCAATCCTATGGATCTGAAACGTGGTATTGACAAAGCTGTTATTGCTATTGTAGAAAACCTGCGTAAACAATCAGAAAAAATTGGAAGCGACAGCAAAAAGATAGAGCAGGTGGCTGCTATCTCTGCTAATAATGACGCTGCTATCGGCGCTTTAATTGCCCAGGCAATGGCCAAAGTTGGTAAAGAAGGCGTTATTACGGTGGAAGAAGCGAAAGGAACCGATACCACTGTTGATGTGGTTGAAGGTATGCAGTTTGACCGTGGTTATATCTCTCCGTACTTTGTAACCAACAGCGAAAAAATGCAGGTTGAACTGAGCAATCCTTACATTTTAATTTACGACAAAAAGATATCTACCATGAAGGATATCCTGCATATACTGGAGAAAGTTGCTCAAAGCGGGCGCCCGTTGGTAATTATTGCAGAGGACCTGGATGGGGAAGCATTGGCTACTTTGGTAGTGAATAAATTACGTGGCACCATTAAAGTGGCAGCTGTAAAAGCTCCTGGTTTTGGCGACAGAAGAAAAGAAATGTTGCAGGATATCGCCATTTTAACCGCTGGTATCGTGGTTAGTGAAGAACAAGGTTTTAAACTGGAAAATGCTGACCTTACTTATTTAGGAAGTGCTGAAAGCATTACCATTGATAAAGACAACACAACCATCGTGGGTGGTAAAGGTGTTAAGAAAGATATTACCGCAAGGGTAAATCAGATTAAGGCACAGGTAGAAACAACGACTTCTGATTACGATAAAGAAAAATTGCAGGAGCGTTTGGCTAAACTGGCCGGCGGTGTTGCAGTTCTTTACATTGGAGCAGCTACAGAAGTGGAAATGAAAGAAAAGAAAGACCGTGTTGATGATGCCTTACATGCTACAAGAGCCGCAGTGGAAGAAGGTATTGTGCCGGGTGGTGGTGTTGCTTATGTACGTGCAAGTGATGTGCTGGCAAAAATGACGGGTGCTAATGAAGATGAAACAACCGGTATTGCTATTGTACGCCGTGCAGTTGAAGAACCATTGCGTACCATTGTTGAAAACGCAGGGTTTGAAGGAAGCGTAGTGGTAAACAAAATTAAAGAAGGCAAGGCTGATTACGGCTTTAATGCACATACCGAAAAGTATGAGAACCTTTTTAAAGCCGGTGTTATTGACCCTACTAAGGTTAGCCGTGTAGCATTGGAAAATGCCGCTTCAATTGCTGGTATGATGCTAACCACCGAGTGTGTAATAGCTGATAAGCCTAAGAAAGAAGAAGCACATAGCCATGGCGCACCTGATATGGGCGGAATGGGTGGATACTAAAATAGATGGTGTTAGATGTACGATGTATGTCTGCAAAAAAAATACAGTCCCTCTTGCAGTATTGCAGGAGGGATTTTTTATTTAAAACCTTCCGGCATTTATTTTCGCCATTTATACCATTATTGTTTTCTTTTTTAGTGATTGTATTACATTTAAGAAAGTATAAAATCAGCCAGCCATGAAAGTAATTAATCACCTTCTGCCCTTCACCCTTTTGCTAATACCCCTCATTTGGGGATTATACGGTTTTTTCAAAACCAGGGGGGTGAAAAGAAAATCCCTGACGATAAAAAGCCTGCCGGAATACTGATCATTAATTCGGCCGTGTTATATGCGCTGGCCTTTAATATCATTTTTTTTATACAGGAATTGTTTCTAACGTTGGGAAAAAGGTGGCTGGGGCTTGAAGCAACATTATATCATAATAACCATAATTGGGAAGGTACACATCCAATGGAATCGCTTGCGCAAGGTTATGGTGCAGCAGCTATTTTTGTAACAGGTTTGTTATGTCTTATCTGGGCAAACAGAACCAGGGAATCATCTCATTGGTCACATGCATTTATGCTCTGGCTTGCCTTCCAGGGACTGGCTCAATCTATTCCGCAATTTATAACAGCTATGGCAGCTCCGGATACGGATACAGGCCAGGCATTCACATACCTGGGAATTGGCCAGGGGTTGGGTATGTTCATCAGTATTGCGGGCATCATATCTATGCTTTACATTGGTATGCTTTTTAGCAAATATTTATTAAGACTGGCTCCTTCCATCAACATGGTCAGTACAGCATCAGACAGATTTGCTTATCTTTTTCGTATTGCAATGCTAGCTTCGTTAGTTGGTGTAATACTCATTATCCCCTTCCGGATCATGCCATGGAACCGGGCTCTGGCTCCGGTAATGGTTACCTTGATCTCCATTCCTATGGTATTTGCACATGGCTGGAAAGCAAAAGTTGCAAGCACCATAAACAGCGATGTAAATAAAAAATTATTTATTGTGCCCATCGTTTTGTTGTTGATATTACTTTTAATTTTTCAACTCGTTTTAGCCCCCGGAATAAACATGTAATTTTTTTCAGTTTTATTAAATTGAACCTTCTAAAAATTTTGCGAAGACGCAAGAAAAACAGATATGGTTGCATAAGTATGCAAATGCTCAAAATAAACTTTTTAAAGGAGTTAAAATAACAACAACCTCTAAATTCCTAGAACTTTTAAGGGTAAATTTGCGTATCTTTTGTAAGTCCGTATTTAATAAATATTAGAAGAATAATCATGTTAATAATAATTCTGTTCTTCGTGTGTCATTGGTACCTCTCTCTTTTCATGCAAACCTTTTTACAACACCGGTATGCGGCCCATGCGGCCTTTAGTATGAATAAATTTTGGGAACGGTTCTTTTATGTTATCGCTTACATTACACAGGGATCCTCGTACGTAAGCCCCCGGGCATATGCCATTATGCACCGCATGCATCACGCCTATACCGATACCGATAAAGATCCGCATTCGCCTTTATTTGACGGCAGTATATTTAAAATGATGTGGCATACACGTGATGTGTCGTCTGGCATTTATGAAAAAACGCTGGAAGTGGAGCCCCGCTTTTTAAAGAATGTTCCAGACTGGCCACTGCTTGATAAAATTGCAAATTCCTGGGCTTCCAGGCTTGGATGGATGGCCGTATATACATACATGTACATCCTGTTTGCGCCATCGGGCTGGTGGTTTATTTTGTTACCAATACATTTCGTAATGGTTCCCATTCAGGGAATGATCATTAACTGGTTTGCACATAAATATGGGTCAAGGAATTTTGCAGTTAAGAATACCTCTACCAATTTATTTAAAATAGACCTGTTGATGATGGGAGAAGGATACCATAACAATCACCACAAAAACCCTTCTTCCACCAATTTTGGTTTCAGGTGGTACGAGTTTGATCCGTCTTATGTGATCATTCGTTTTTTACACTGGTTGAAGATCATACGAATTCATAAGCTTGTAACAAGCCCGGTTACTCTTTAATGAGGTTGATATACCACACAATGCTTTGTTCCGTAGGAACATCTCATCGGTAGCATATTATAGCACAATGTATCTGCGTTCCGGAGGAACGTTTTATGCTTACATTAAAATTCTAAACCATCACAATGCGTTCCTACAGAACGCTGCATTCTCCCCAATTATGTTTTCTACCCACAAAATGTTCCGCTGGAACAAAAAGCATGTTTATTGATTGATTGGTATGAGCGTATTGATCTTGTTCCGTAGGAACATCTGATCGGTAGCATATTATAGCTCAATGTATCTGCGTTCCGGAGTAACGTTTTATGCTTACATTAAAATTCTAAACCATCACAATGCGTTCCTACAGAACGCTGCATTCTCCCCAATTATGTTTTCTACCCACAAAATGTTCCGCTGGAACAAAA
>JANOUJ010000277.1:0-5693 GCA_031416815.1 Chitinophagaceae bacterium | reverse complement strand
GTGGACAGGATCACTGCATCCCAACCTCACCAAATTCAGCTTACAAACCTTCATGGAAGTGCAGCCCCATTTATCGTTGCGGCTGTTTTTAATCATGATTCCGCATCGCAGTTAAACCACCTTATTATCCTGCGGGATGCTGAGGAAGCTGCCTACTTTCACAACACTTTGGAGAACATTACCAGTGCCCTGAACCTGTTTTACTTTCCTTCTTCCTTTAAAAATAAGAAGAACTACCGGCTGCTGAATGCAAGCCATGTAATGTTGCGTACCGAATGCCTGACCCGCTTTTCAAATCCACTGAGCGATAACAGGGTTGGTGCCATAGTAACCTATCCTGAGGCATTATTTGAAAAAGTGGTGTTGCCAAAAACACTCTCTGCCAATATCATTTCCATAAAACAGGGCGATACGATTGATACCAATGCCATTTACGAGAAGTTTGTTGGCTATGGTTTCACCCGTACCGATTTTGTGTATGAGCCGGGACAATTTGCTGTACGTGGCGGCATTTTGGATATTTATTCATTCGGAAATGAAAAGCCATATCGAATTGAATTGTTTGGTAACGAAGTGGACAGCATCCGCATTTTTGACCCGGAAACCCAACTGAGTGAAAGAAAGTTACTACAGGTTAGCATCATCCCAAATGTGGAAACTCAATTCGATACCGGTGAAAAAGTTTCCATTATGGAATTTTTGCCCGAGAATACGGTTGTGTGGAGCGAGGATTGGAATTTTATCAAAGAAAAAATTCAGCAACAGGAAGAAGACCTTCAATTGTATTTAGAATTACTGAAGCAGAATCCAGTCAGCAGTACTTCTTTACAGGATGATGAAGAAAGTTATTTGGCAAAAACTGATATCAGCGAAACTGATTTTGTTCCGGGAGAAATTTTAGAGTCAGAAATCAAACAACGCCACATCATAGAGTTTGGATCAAAGGCTCATTTTGCAAACGAGCAACAACCCACAGGGCCCCGCGGGCAAACAACAAACAACAAACAACAAACAATCAGTTTTGCTACCAAAGAACAACCCTCCTTCAACCGGCAGTTTGATCTGCTCATAAAAAATTTAAAAGAGTACGAAGAAAAAAAATACAATATTTACCTGTTTGCTGATAACCCAAAGCAGTTGGAAAGGCTTCATGTAATTTTTACTGACCTGAAGGCTGAGATCAATGTCATTCCCATTCCAACTTCCATTCACGAAGGATTTATTGATGATGACCTGAAAAACGTTTGTTATACTGACCACCAGATATTTCAGCGGTACCACAAGTATAAAGTGAAACAGGCTTTCAGTAAAAACAAAGCACTTACTTTAAAAACACTGAGGGAACTGCAACCGGGCGATTATGTAACCCATATTGATCACGGAGTTGGTGTGTACAGCGGTTTACAGAAAATTGAGGCCAATGGGAAAATGCAGGAAGCTGTACGTATTCAATACAAGGATGGCGACCTGTTGTATGTAAACATTTCATCTTTACACAAGATTGGAAAATACAGCGGTAAAGAAGGCACCGTACCCAAAATGAATAAACTTGGCAGCGATGTCTGGAACAAAATGAAAGACAAAACCAGGCGCCAGGTAAAAGATATTGCAACCGATCTGATAAAATTATACGCACAGCGAAAAAGCCGTGAAGGTTTTGCACACCAGCCGGATAATTATATGCAAACCGAACTGGAGGCCAGTTTTATTTATGAGGATACGCCTGACCAGGGCAAGGCAACCGAAGATGTAAAAAGAGATATGGAAAAAACTTCGCCGATGGACAGGTTGGTTTGTGGTGATGTTGGTTTTGGTAAAACAGAAATTGCCATACGTGCGGCATTTAAAAGTTGCTGCGATGGAAAACAGGCTGCAGTGCTGGTTCCAACAACCATTCTTGCGTACCAGCATTATAAAACATTTGGCGACCGGTTAAAAGATTTTCCGGTAACGGTTGACTTTATAAACCGTTTTAAATCGGCTAAAGAAAGAAAAGAAACCTTGCTGAAAGTTGCAGAAGGAAAAATTGATATCATCATTGGCACACATGCATTGCTAAGCAAAGATGTAAAGTTTAAAGATCTGGGCATTATGATCATTGATGAAGAACAAAAATTTGGTGTGGCCGCTAAAGAAAAATTAAAACAACTGAGAACTACTGTTGATTCCTTAACACTTACAGCAACACCGATCCCAAGAACATTGCAATTTAGTTTGATGGGTGCCAGGGACCTGAGCATCATCAACACACCGCCGCCAAACCGGCAACCCATACAAACTGAAGTGATGGTTTTTAATGAGGATGCCATACGTGATATTATTTATTACGAAACTGAAAGAGGCGGACAGGTTTTCTTTATACACAACCGGGTAAAGGGTTTGGCAGAGATGAAGGGCTTTATTCAAGGGCTTTGCCCGGATGTAAGCATTGCTTTTGCTCACGGACAAATGGATGGTGACGACCTGGAAGATACCATCCTGGATTTTATGGATAAGAAATATGATGTGCTTGTTTGCACCAATATTGTAGAAAGCGGTGTTGATATCCCGAACGTGAATACCATCATTGTAAACAATGCCCATCAATTTGGTTTAAGTGATCTGCATCAACTTCGGGGAAGGGTTGGCCGCAGTAACAAAAAAGCATTCTGTTATTTATTGGCGCCACCTATGAGTACCTTGCCGCCAGACAGCAGGAAACGTTTATCTACTTTAGAACAATACAGTGATCTCGGCAGTGGTTTCCAGATCGCTATGAGAGACCTTGACATACGTGGCGCCGGTAACATGCTCGGTGGCGAGCAAAGTGGTTTCATTGCCGAGATCGGATTTGAAATGTATCATAAAATTCTGGATGAAGCTATTCGTGAATTAAAGCGAACCGAGTTTAAAGAATTATACAAGGAAGAAATTGCCCGGCAGGATGATTTTGTTACCGACTGCAGTATTGACACTGATCTTGAAATATTGATTCCGGATGATTATGTAGAAAGCATCTCAGAGAGATTATCGCTATACAGCCGGTTAGATAATTGTGCGAATGAAGAAGACCTGGTTGCATTTCATACAGAGATGGAAGACCGGTTTGGACCGATACCGGCGCAGGTAGAAGATTTATTTACAACTGTACGCTGCCGCAGAATAGCTGTGGAACTAGGTTTTGAAAAACTGTTCCTTAAAAATGGAAATTTAAAATGCTTCTTTGTAAGCAACCCCGAGAGCCCTTATTTTACATCGGACCTGTTTAATAAAATGATTGATTTTTTACAAAAAGGTACCAATAAAGCCAGGCTAAAACAAACCGGTAAAAATTTCTTACTGGTAGTTGATGACGTAAAAGACATGGCAGCACTGCATGATTTTTTCGTTAAGATGCATAAGTTTATTTTTTAAACGCCACTCTCCGAACCGCTTTATAATATTCTTTACAATGCAAGACAAAGGCTTTGTACATGCGTGTTGTTTTAGGTAAACATTTTTGAGTAGTGAGAGTTATTGCTTTATTGCAAAAGTTTATTGAATTTATCAGGATAGATCCCGGTTATTTTGTTTATCTTCATCTACCGTAACAATGCTTCATTTCTTTGCTTAATTGTGTACATGCAAGCACAATAACAAGTCCGGCTTCTTCATAAAGCAGCTACTATGAAAATAAAATGTCTTTTACACGTATTGCTTTGGGGATTTCTTTTTATGACTGGCAGTTGTAAAAAAGCCAACCAACATTATACAACCAAAGCGAATGGTATTGTAAGAAACAAGTTAACAGGACAACCTGTGAAAGGAATTCCCCTTGAGATTTATGGATGTAGTTTTATTGGCTCGTCGGTAAAATGCCTGGAAAGGATACAAACAACTGTAACAGATCAGAATGGCTACTACGAAATGACAGTAGAAGCTGATAAACGTCAGGGGTATGAAATTGCTATTACAACTAATGGCATATTGGCAGCTACTCCAAACGCTGCCGGACTGGTAACAGGCAAAAGCAATACAATAGATTTTTCTCAATTCCCTATTAAGAAATTAAAAGCTCATGTAGTGGTTAAAAGGCATAACCGGAACTGGCTTGACTTGGACATTGGCAATAATGATTATTTTGATTTTTTTTCTTATAGCCTATACCATGGATCTAATCCAACAACCGATTTTGACAGCAGTTTCATATTCAATATTGAAGCAGGAAGGCAGTATAAGATATCTTGTGCACTTAGTGACAGAACTGCGCCCTATACTAATATTAACTATGAATATTTTTCCAGCCTTTTTACTGTAAACAATACCGACACTACTTTTGTAGATTTTATATTTCAGTAAATTCACCTTCACGTCCTTTCATGCTAAATATCCTCCCAATTCCTGACGGCTCCGCCTCACCCTATTTTCAAAGCGAAACTTTTAATGGTATTCTTTCATTCTTACAAAATGGCACCAACAAAGGTAAACTGAAACAGGTTGGTAAGAACGGCATTTTAGTTGTTGAAGATATAAAAACGATGACCGGCCTGTTTTCGTTCCTTACTATCATGAAACAAAGTTCTGTAAAATAGTTACTTCTGCCCTTGTTGTGGCGTTACTACAAAAAATTGAAAAGCCGCAAGCTCCCCAATGCCGCTGTTGAGCGTCCCGCCAACAGCCGAAGCGTTAACCATTTTAGTCTTTGTCGCCGCCTTTGTTTTAATCAGTGGATTATCATACAGCTTATCTTTTTTCCTTCCTTGTGTCGCTGGCCGAAGCCCGGGCGAAGCCAACAACTAAAAATGGCGACACTTACCAATGGCCGCAAAAAAGGCAAACCTGGCCAGTCACTTATTGAACAAATATTGCTGTAGTAGTTGAATATGGTGCCGTTTTAGGTAAACCTACCAGAACCCCGTCAACCCAATAAGCAGGGGAGGTACCGCTGGAGACGGCCCCGGCAACATACACGATACCGCCAACAACCTGTATTGCTTTGGCTTTGCTGGTATAGGTACCAGTTAAAGAAGTTGCTGTTCCGTTCTTCCACCAGGAAGCTCCGGAATCGTTGGTGGAACCGCATACATGCACATCATTGCCAAATACGCTTACGCCGGTGCCAACCCCATAAAAGAAGTTACCCTGGTCTATCGCTACCTGCTGGCCGTTTTTCCAGAGCATTACGTAATTGGCTGCAAAACCCGGAGAGATCGTCCCTGCTACATATACATCGTTGCCTGAAACTGCGATGGCACTGCCAAATCCCTGGGTATTGGCGCTGTTCACCACGGTTGGTACGCCATCTACCCAATATTTACCCCGGTAGCCTGCCGCACCGTCTGCTTCATAGCCGGTGAGATATACCTTATCGTTCTTAACGGCTATGGCTGCGATCTGTGCATCAAAGTTTCCGTCGGTAATGTTTTGAGACACACCGTTCTTCCATAGCTTAGCAACTTTTTTATTGGAGCCGTTGGTTTCGTACCCGGCCACATACAAAATGTTGTTGTTTACAACTACAGCATTGGCTGCAGCATCGGTGGTGCCGTTGCTCAGGTTGGTGGCCACGCCATTCTTCCACAGTTTGGCTACTTTTTTTGTGCCATTACTTTCGTAGCCTGCTACATACACATCGGTGCCAACGGCATAGATGGAGGAAGCTTCAGCATCCTGTGTTCCGTTGGTTAACACGATGGCTGCCCCATCTTTCCAATACCGGGCAATGTACCTGTTGC
>JANOUJ010000276.1:0-1547 GCA_031416815.1 Chitinophagaceae bacterium | reverse complement strand
AGCAATGAAAAGAGAATTACCATGAAGGCCTTTGGAGCTGCTGTTACAGATGTATTAAGTGATAATAAAAAAATAACGGAAAAGCTCATCAAAGAGATGATTGAAACATCCAGGGGCCTAAGTGAGCAAAATAATCACTGGTGGTCAGACCAATTAAACAATCATGATGCAGAGAAAGGCTATTATCCGCTTGGTGATGAAATTTGGGAACAATCGGAAGGCAGCGTTGAGGCATTTGTACATACTGTTAGTACAGCACATTCCATTCATGGGGTAACTAAATCACTTTTAAAACATAACAATAAGATAAAAACATTTGCCGTAGAACCAGATGAATCTGCAGTACTATCCGGACGTGCTTCCGGCTCACACAAAATTGAAGGTATCGGCATTGGTTTTATTCCACCGCTATGGCAACCGGAAATCGTTAATGAAATTTTAACTGTTACTACAGAAGATGCCATGGTTATGGCCAGGAGACTTGCTAAAGAAGAAGGAATTTTTGCAGGCACATCAACAGGAGCAAATATTGTTGCAGCCCTGAGAATAGCTGAAAGGATGGGGCCCGGAAAAACTGTAGCTACAATAATTGTTGATTCAGGACTAAGGTACATCAGTACTCCTTTATATCAATTATTATAAACAAAACTGATTAAATACAACAACATACAACAACATCCTCTCGAAAAAGGATTGATCAGGGTTGCCAACCAACCGCCGTTTTTGGTGTTCGTGCGGCAGGGCAATACATCACTCCCTGGTGTATTACATTGCTCTTAAAAAGGCAGCGAACATGCCCAATACCAAATTTATGCAGAAGGTCGTCACGCCTTTGGTTTAAATGCGTCGGCGCAAAAAATTCCTGATTGGGAAAACTTACCTATTGCAGATTGGGAAAAATTAGTTGAACGTTGGTTACAAACAATTAAAATGACCTCTCGATAAATGTAAATAACTCAGCCTCGGATGTGCCTGACGAATCGAAGAAAAATGGGCTCGTGAAACACGAACCAGGCAAAGGTGTTTCCTTTTTTCAAGCGAATCTCTATCGCAGTGCTGTATCCATTTTCTCCGCCAAAACAAATGCTCGTCAGATATACAAAAATGTTGGTACACAATATGCTAAATAAAAAAGCATCCTCCCCCCTATTTTGAATGATAACGTGCAACTGTATTTTATATTGGTATATTTTTATAAAATTTATTATTTAATACAAAATAAATATTTGCATAAAAAGCAAAACGAACATTTACCCCTAAAAAAATGGGGAAATATTTGGGGTATAAATTCCCCAAATTGGTAATTTAATAATTAGAAGAAATATAAAAGCCAAACTAATAGCAGTACGCTAATGAAACAAAACATTGCCAAGAAAAATCAGGATTTTCGCACTATGGCAGATGCCGCACCGGTGCTTATCTGGACTCTTGATGAACATGGCTTGTCTTCTTATTACAACAAAACCTTTCTTGATTTTTTAGGAGCTTCAAAAGAGGAAGACTTTTCTGATTGGGGAAAAATTGTTCATCCTGATGATGTGAAATCT
>JANOUJ010000275.1:0-10565 GCA_031416815.1 Chitinophagaceae bacterium | reverse complement strand
CTCGGCCCCAGTCATGTTCAGTTTTTGGCCCTGCCCGTTGGGCCTTAATTTGGGGTCAAGGTTTGTATTACCTGGTGCAATATTTATTGTATTGTAATGCCCTACAGCATTTTGCAGCGTTGCTAAATTGGCTGTATGCATTAAGGGGCCATTCTCCACACCAAGACCATTTGTAACATCTCTTAAACTTGGTGCTCTTGTAACTGCTATATCAATGCCAACACCCGGTGGTATTCTACCAATAATTCCATTGTTACCCGTATTGGGGGCAATGTCGAATTCAGGTGCATTGTGGCATGCGTTGCAACCTGCTCCTCCGCCGATCCTGTTACCTGCAGGATCAAATACCGGAGCGCCGATAAAAATTTGTTTGCCATTATTTTCCTGTGCGGTAAAATTTGGGAAAGGTGCCCCGTCATTGGGAACCAATGTCCGGCCTGCATCATATTTTGAATCGAAGGATTGAATGCTTCTTATAAACTGTGCCAGGGATTCCTGCATCCTGGCTTCGGTTACAGTGATGTCACCATAAACAAATTTAAAAAGTTCGTTGTAATAGCCAATGGCCTGTAGTTTGGTCAACAGGTTTGTAATCCCGGGCCTTCCACTTACTCCGCTAAAGCCCATTTCAGCATGGTCCTGTATGGGTTTGGTTGTTTGTATTTCCAAAGTTGCTGCACGTTCATCCCAAAAGAATTTTGTTTCAACCGCATACCGGCTGTTTATTAAACGCATGGAATGCCTTGCAGTCAATCCGCCTGCAACACCTTTGCTTGCAATAGCGGTATCGCTAAAGGCAAATTGCTGCTTGTGGCAACTGCCGCATGAAATGGAATTGTCAAAGC
Organism: Chitinophagaceae bacterium; assembly: GCA_031416815.1. Classification (GTDB taxonomy): domain Bacteria; phylum Bacteroidota; class Bacteroidia; order Chitinophagales; family Chitinophagaceae; genus Ferruginibacter. The sequence goes on along the minus strand of JANOUJ010000275.1, from coordinate 9,720 downwards.
TTAAATTTTTATCGTAAAACAAAACCCTGCCTAACGTGGCCTTGGCATTGGTAATATTATTGCCACCGGTATTGTCTTTACCGCCAATATAAGCAGGCCTGCCCTGGTTTGCATAATTAGCAAGGTTTGTGGGGTCGATCTTTGTTCCGAACGCTGCTTTAATGGCTGCATAAGGATCAACAATAACCGGGGGTGGTGTTATAGTTGTTGCTGTATCGCTTTTTGAACAGCTAACTGCAACAATTAATACACTGAAAACAGCCCCAAAGATGATTTGCATTTTAGTCATAGAAAAGGTTTAGCGTTGGTGGGTAAAAGACGGGTTAATCTAATTGCCCTTCGACAATGATAATCTTATTAAGTTTAATCAGTAACAAATTTATTTATTGTTTATTGTGGTGCCTTCCGTCTTCACCTTCCATACCTGGCGGCGGCGGCCCGGGTGGTCTTTTGGGCCCTCCCATCCTACGCAACACATCCTTAATAATGTTATCAAATTTTGCCTGTTGTGTTTTATTGCAAAGAGCCCTTAGCTTTTGAAAATGTTTGAAAGTAATGATATCCCGCTGTTGTTCCAGTGCTCCAATTCTTTGGCTGTATTCCTGAATTGTAGTTTCTGCTACATTTTCCTCCTGCAAAAAATCAAAGAACCTGTTTTTTGCTTTGCGGATGCTGTCCTGCAATGGCCTTACTCCTGCCTGGTGTTCTTCACGCAATGTTTGATACCTTGGCTGTTGTACCGAGTCCAGGTTTAGCTCCTCGTTAATAAATTCAAATACCTGGCCACCCGGTTGTCCCCCTCGATTCTCAAACGCCCCATCATTTTTTTTATTCGTCCAAAGCAAGGCCAGTGTTACAATATTAGCTGTTAATAACAGCAGCGTTATAACTGATAGCCAGCGGTTATTGGTAAAGTTGTTCATACTGTAGTTTTACTCGTAAACAGATTCAGAAGCATTCAGATCGTAAGCTTTTGCAAAAGATTCGATCGTTGCAGGCTTATTGCTTTGTACTGAAAGATCTTTTGGTGTTTCGTTCATCTTAAGCAACGAAAAAACATTCACTATTAAAAAAATTGAAAGCGCTGTTGTAATAAATGCAGGGCGAAGCATAAAGGACGTCCTTTTTTCCTCAACCGGTTGCATTTTACCTCTTAACCGGGTGTAAAAGAAATCGGGCGCAACAGCGGGCTGTATGCCCCCGAGACTTTCCATTATACTTTCTATCCTCTCCTTTGAAAACTTATTTTGCATTGGTAAAATTTGGCTGTTAAACATTTAGAAGCCACTTTAAATCAAAACCTTCGCTATGGGGGTAAATTATTTAATTTTTTCCGGAGATTTAATTTTGCCCTTTGTAACAATGAATCCACTGCCGACTCCGTGGTATTTAAAATGGCTGCAATTTCGCGGTAGCTCAGATCTTCTACCCTGTTTAAGATAAACGCTGCACGCTGGTTCTCCGGTAATTGGTCAATTATTGCGAAAAGAATGGCTGCATCTTCTTTTTTTTCCTGCAATACACCGGGATGGTTAAAATCTTCCGGTTCGAAAGCAGGTTGGTTATCATCGTTTAACAGGCTGCTTATAAATCCAAAGCGTTTTTTTCTTTTTTTGCTGCGCAGATGGTCAAGTGATTTGGTAACAGTAATGCGATAAATCCAGGTAGATAACAGCGATTCGCCTTTAAAATTTTGTATAGAACGGAACACCTGGATAAAAACTTCCTGTGCAATGTCTTCGGCTTCGTTATGGTGCTGCAGTAAACCAAGGGCTGTATTAAAAACCTTATCCTGGAATTGGGTTACCAATTCCCTGAATGCAGATTCCTCTCCATGGCGGAGGCCAAAAAGTAATTCCTGTTCCGTCAAAAGGTGATGCGCTTTTTTATTAGATGTTGAAAAATAGAATATCCTTCGTAGCGTGATGCTATTTATTAAAGCTTTTAATAAATGCCCTTACTTCAGCATTGAAATTATCTGCTTCGTTAAACAGAAACTGGTGTTCAATAGGCACTACATACACAGGAAAATCGCTTAGTTCTTTTTCAAACTTCTCAAGCCTTACGGCATCCTTTTCTGTGGTGAGCACAACTTTTTTATCTGACCTTATCTTTTTAAAATGCTGCCTGATCTCCTGCAGGTCGTTACTGTGAAAAATATGATGATCAGCATAACGCAACATGTCATAACTGTCGGCATATTTGGTAAGATGTTCTTTCAAAGGCCTTGGGTTTGCTATGCCACAAACCAACAGTATTCCACAATCAGGCTCAATATCAATTATTTCTTTCGTAAAAAGATGATGGGGCTTGCTGTAAACTATGGTTGTAAAATAAACTGACTGACCCGTAGCCGGATTAATTTCAGCAATGATCGCAATTTTATCTTCCTCTGACAGATCGGCTTTGCATTTGGTTACAATAATGATATCAGCACGTTTGCTGCTGCTTCTTACATCACGCAGATCGCCGGCAGGTAAAATAAAATCACGGGTATATAGATTTGAATGATCGGTCAGTATGATATTTAAACCAGCTTGCACCTGCCTGTGTTGAAAAGCATCATCCAGGAGGATCACTTGGGTTTCAGGCCGTTCATGTAACAATTGCGGAATGGCAACAATCCTTTCTTCACCTACCGCAACAGCAACATCCGGAAATTTCTGGTGAAACTGCATAGGCTCGTCTCCTATTTCCAACGCCGTTGTATTCGTATTGGCAATGGCAAAACCTGCTGTCTTTCTTTTATAACCACGGCTGAGCGTAGCCGTTTTATAATCATTTTTTAAAAGACGGATCAAATATTCCGTTACAGGAGTTTTACCCGTGCCGCCTGTTGCCAAATTGCCGACGCAGATAATAGGAAAATTAAATGATGCCGATTTTAGAATATTTTTATCGTACAGTTTATTTCGAAGCAGTATCACTGCACCGTAGATCCAGGAGATTGGTAAAAGGAGGTATCTAAAGCTTTTTAGTAGCAAGGTTTATTGGTTTATTTGTTTACTGGTTTAATAGTGCGGAACCCTGCTATTGCCAGTATTCACGATTCACGATTCACAACTCACGTCTCTGGTTGTATAAAGATAGAAAAGATCGTCGTCCCGTAATTCCTTTCAGTTTTATAGTTTGCAAACTTTTTATAATTGTTACGGGGTGTATGCTCCAACACAAACCACCCTTTTGATTTTAATATCTGTTTCTCAAATATTTTTAATGGCAGGTCGTCAATGTTTGCTAAGGCATAAGGCGGGCCGGCAAAAATAAAATCGTATTGCTGGTTGGTTGTTTCAATAAAACGAAACACATCTGACTTTACCAGGTTGAAATTTTCAAATGCCAGTTCTGCTGATGTCTTTTTAATAAAGTCGTACATCTTAGTGTCTTTCTCCACAATGGTAATATCGGGCGCTCCACGGCTTGCCAGTTCGTAACTGATGCAGCCGGTGCCACCAAATAAGTCAAGCGCTTTTAATTCATCAAACGATAAATTGTTTTGCAGGATGTTGAACAAACCTTCCTTCGCAATATCGGTGGTGGGCCTCGTATAAGGCATTTTTGCCGGGGGAGTTATTCTTCTACCTCCATGGATGCCACTGATTATACGCATGATGCCAAAGCAAATAAATGACTGAAAAAATGTGGCGGATGATCTTTTATACTTTCATCATAGGTATAACCTGCGGGAAGTTGATCAAACTCGATATTTAAAAAGTATTTGTAGATAGCGGTATATAGCCCGGAGTTTTCATCGATCATGCCGTTAATATGCAAGGTAACTGAACCAGGTTGTACATCAAATCCTTTACAAACATTCAGCAAATGAAAAACACAATCATCTGCGTGGGTGTAATTAAAATTCTGTATCACCTGTAATGTAGCTTCCTTACACAGCATGATGGTTAAACTATTGCCGTAAAAAACAGTAAAAAGATGATTGCCTGCAGGTATATCCCGATCAACCAAAGCCGAAAATATATGGGTTTGCCTGGCAACCGGTAAACAAGCCGAGAAAGTATCAATAGCCTGTTCCGGTATCCGGTACACGTTATGCATGTTATGTTTGTACAAAAAATCAGACCGGATGACCCCTTGTTTTACATCACCAAAAACAAGGTTCAGCATATTTTGGTTACGGTCTGCATTCATCAATTCTGCCGGTACCAAAATACTATCGGTAAAGGCCCAAAAGATATGTGTTTTATTGTATTGTCTTTTTAGCAAATTTTCGTTGTTGCATATTTCCCTGAGGCATTCAGCAACTTCCGTTTCTTGCAGCCCTGCAGCAAAAGGATAAATAACTACGGCTTTAAAACAATTATCGGAGCCCAGCACAACAAGCGAAAAGCCCATTGGGCCTATTTCTGTAAATAATTGAGCCGTTGAAAAATTAATTTCTGCTGCCTGTATATTAAAAGATGAATTCACTTGTTGCATTTCAGTGGCAAAATAAGATATTTTTGCTGACTTTATGGAGAGTACAGCAACAACTAAAGATTTAAAAGTTAAGGTAACCAATAAACAGATACTGTCTATTGCGTTACCCATTACACTTGCGATACTAATTCCCCAGATCAATATGCTTACCAACAGCATTTTTTTGGGCGATTTAAGTACAGAAGCTTTAGGCAATGCCGGTATCACCGGCGTATTCTATTTAATTTTTGCAGTAGCAGGTCATGGTTTAAACAATGCTTTGCAGGCCGTTTTTTCAAGATATGCCGGCAGTGATAGTCCGGAAGCTTTTAAAACGATACTGGCACAAGGCATTCGCATATCTTTACAGTTTGCGGTGGCAGGCATTTTAATAACCTGGTTTATTGCGCCATTAATTCTTAAACAGGTTGCAGATCCTGTAGCCTATCCACAAGAGATCAGTTTTTTAAAGATCCGCATCCTTGGACTCCCTTTTTTGTTCCTGTTCCAGATGGGCAATGCATTTTTGGTAGCATCGCTAAACAGCCGTTATTTAATGATCGGTTTCATTTGCGAAGCAGGTTTAAATATCCTGCTCGATTATTTATTGATCAAAGGGCGTTTTGGCTTTCCGGCTTTGGGTTTTAATGGTGCAGCCATTGCATCAGTAATTGCAGAAGTTGTGGGCATGATCGTAGTGCTGATCGTTTTATACCGAACCGGTTTAAAAAGGCAATACGGACTATTAAAAACATTTGTTTACGATAAAGTAATTACCAGGCAGATCTTAAAAATATCGGCGCCACTCATGCTGCAGTACGTTATCAGTGTAACAACCTGGCTGGTGTTCTTTATTTTAATTGAAGGCCTGCACGATGAAACCGCCAAAGCTATCAGCAATACCATGCGAAATGTATTTGGCTTAACGGGTGTTTTTGTGTGGGCATTTGCCAGTACCTGCAATGTAATGGTGAGTAATTTAATGGGCCAGAAACGGGAAGACAAAGTACTGGAAGCCATCAATAAAATTATGTTCCTGAGTATTGGTTTTTGCCTGGCCATGTGCCTGCTGGTAAACATTTTTCCAACAGTATTTTTTGGTTTGTTTGGGCAGGGTGAGGCATTTGTAAAACAAGGTATACCCGTGCTACGTATGGTTAGCGTTGGCCTTATGTTTATGAGCATTGCCAATATCTGGCTGAATGGTGTTACCGGCACAGCCAAAACGAGGGTCAACTTATTGATCGAAATAATTGCCATTACAGTTTATCTCATTTACACCTGGTATTTTATAAAAGTAAATTATATCTCCCTTGCCATGGCCTGGAGCAATGAACTCGTTTATTGGTTCACCATCTTTATTATCTCATTTATTTATTTAAGGAGTGGAAGGTGGAAGACGAAGAATGTAGAAACGGGGTTTGAAAAGATAAAATAGATTTCTGAATTTTACATAACCCAGTCCTTTCAATCCAATCAACTGCACCAATGCTCGATCAGACAAAATTTTAATGAATAAAATTTATGGATATTAAAGAGTTATTTTATCTTACTAACAGACCGTAAATTTTTAACAACATAAATTAAGATTATGATATACAAAATAATGCTCTTCGTTATGCTTTGCTTTCCCTTGATAGTGAATGCTCAAAGTAAAAATTCAAGTGAAATTGTAGCGGAAGGAAAATCCAGCATAAAAATTACACCCGATATCGCCATTATAATACTTACGGTTGAAAAACAAGATACTATTGAGAAAAATGTGATAGTAAAATTGAATTCAGAGATATCAAAACTTATTGAAGTTTTAACAAAACTTGGATTTAATAATAAAACAATTAAAATAGCGGATATGGATATAAGAAGTTCATCAAATTATAATGATGACAACGAGAAGAAAAAGTACACCGCAATCAATACATTGAAAATAGAATTTGCGCTGGATACAAAAGTTATTGATGCTGTATATGCACATATCCAGGATGCTGGCCTTAGTGACCTTGATATTGATTTTGATACAAAACTCTCAGATAGCCTGGAAAAATCTACCCGGGTCAGGCTAATTCAACAGGCAATAGAGGACGCACAGGCCAATGCTGAAAATATAGCTAAAACCTTAAAAATAAAACTGGGAAAAGTAAACCTGGTGTCTAAATTTACGGATGGTTATGCTACTGAAGTAATGATGGTTAATCAAATGAAATTCACGCCGCCGAAAATTGTTGGCGAGACAAATTTTTCTTATCAAACCTCATTCTCCAAATTTGAAGTTGAGGGAATATTATTAGATGAAAAAATAGTGATCACTTATGAGATAAAAAGCCAATAAAAATTATTTTCTCTTAGCTTACTTTTTCACGAGGCTATTATAGTAACCCACCAACGCCAGATAATCCTTATCTGATTTGCCCGTAAGGCTATTGGTGCTGATATATTCCAACAATTCAGTTTTTTTATTCTGTAGCATATCAGGCAACGACTTAAGTTTCTTTACCTGGGTGAAGATAGAATTAATAAGAATATAGTATCCATAGGTAGTCGTTATGTATTGTTCAAAGATTGCAGAATTGTATGCCTTGTTCTCTCTTACAGATTTAAAATGGCGTTTGTACAATCGCACTGCGCCCGTGTCGAGTAAATGGTACCAGCCTTTTTCTATTGCCGGCGTTATAAAATCTGAATGATCGAAACGGTTTTCTTTTTGCGAGGCAGCGTCATAAAGGACAACAGTTTTTATAAGCGTGTTTGCTACCAGTTCTTCTCCTTCGCTACTTATGTAATGTACTGTGTTATCCAACAGGTCAAGTCGCAAACTGATACTATCAAATGTTTGCCCATCGCTTAATATTATCTTGCCTGTAACAAATGCATCATTAAAAAAGGCAGACCCTTCTACAATAGCTGAATATTGGGCGTTGATAGTTGACATACCACCAATAGTATAAGTTAAACTGGTCAATGCTGCCCCGGAAATGGTTTTACCAAAGCTAATAACCGTTTGCGAAGATCCATTGGGAGATAACAGTAAACTAAGCGCCACCAACATTATCCTCATGCGTTCTATATTTTGTGATGATGTACCAGATTATTATTTCTTCACCAGGCTGTTGTAGTAAGCAACCAATACCAGATAATCCTTGTCCGATTTGCCAGTGAGACTATTGAGATTGATATATTCCTGCAATTCAGTTTTTTTATCCTGAAGCATATCGGGCAGTGCCTTAAATTTTTTTACCGGGGTAAAGACCGTATTGGTGAAAATATAGTAACTATATGAGGTGGTAATGTATTGTTCCGTAGTTGCTGAGCCATATGGTTTGTTCTCCCTTATAGATTTGTTATGCCGTTTATAAAGCCGCACCGTTCCTGTATCAAGCAACTCGTACCAACCCGGTTTTTCGATCGTTGAATGCGTCATCAATATTTCAGAATTATCAAACCGGATTTCTTTTTGAGAAGCAGCATCATACAGGAATACAGTTTTTATGGGTGTAGTTGCTACCAGTTCTTCGCCTTCGGTGCTCATATAATGTACACTGTTGTCCATCAGGTCGAGCCGCAGTTTGATCTTATCATACACTTTGCCACCACTCAATATGATCTTGCCTGTAAAATATGCTTCGCTAAAAAAGGGTGTACCTTCCACAATGGCAACATATTTAGCGTTGTTCATGGGTACACCTCCAACAGCATAAATTAAATTAGATGAAACGGTACCGCCGGTATTGATCTTATTAACGTCTATAACCGTTGTTTGGGCAAGTCCTTTTAATGATAGCAGTAAAATAAATACAGATAGTTTGAATTTCATGATTGCTATATTTCTTTAAAGTTAAAAAATATAATTATATCGGTCATCCTGAACCAGGAATCTTTAAGTTTTCTTTTTAGCACGTTCTTTTTCCAGATTTTCATTCACCCTGAACTTTACAATACGACTTATTAAAGCCAATGGTAATGGCTCGTCATGTTGAAATTGCACAGAGCCCTTACCTTCTTTGTAAAGAGCAAGATCTTTTTTAAATGCCGCATGGTCGGTTGGTGTGGCATAAAACCCAATTTGATTTTTATAGCCGGCAAAATAAACCAACACGCCATAGTACTTATAGGCCGGCATTTGGTAGCTGATCAGTTCCTCAGCTTCCGGAGCTGCTTTTTTGATAGTTTGCCGGACTGCTTTTAGTTTTATCTGAATTTCTTCAGCAAACCCGGCAATATATTCATCAATGTTTTTTGGAACGGCTTTAACGTTTTTCATGTGACAGTATCTTAAATGTAAAATTCATGGCTGATTGCGACATGGCCTTTAGTTAGTATAATAAGCAGGTGGCAAATAGTTAAAGCGGGATGTAGCAAAAAAACTTGCTTACCACCTTTAACAGGCATTATAAGTTATAACTTGTTGCCAGATCTTTTAGTTCAAGCAGATTATTAACTTTCAGTTTTTCAAAAGCCCTTGCTTTGTGTGTGCCAATAGTTGATGGCTGTAGGTTTAAAGATTTGGATATATCGCTTAAGGATTGCCCCGATAACAGTAAAGAAATAATTTCAAATTCCCTTAATGAAAGGTTCTCAAAGGGATTGGCAGATTTACCCGACGATAAGCCGTCAGCAAGCGTATGGGCTAATGCTTCGCTGATATACTTCCGGTCGCTTAAAACAAGGTTAATAGCTTTTGTGATCTCATCCAATTGCGAATCTTTCGACAAAAACCCTTTTGCACCGGCTTTTAAAAAGCGCTTGGCATATATATTTTCTGAACTCATAGAAAAGATGAGCACTTTTGCCAGCGGGTATTTGGTGTGAATATATTCCATAAGGCCCAGCATGTCGTTGTTAGGCACCTGTACATCCATCATTATAAGATCATATTCATTGTGCTTTAGTTTTTCAATTACCGTATCGGCGTCGCTTGCTTCATCAACCTCACAGGGGATGTATATAGTTGACAACAAACCGCTAATGCCCGAGCGTACTACTTTGTGGTCGTCTACTAATAAAAATCTTTTCATTAAAGCGTACAATTTACTGTAATAAATATAGGTTATTATTCTACACAACCGAATCTATATGACCATAATTTAAGAAAGGCGCTAAGGCGCCAACGTCAACGAAGATGATGGGGCGCCACAACCACAGAAAGTGAATAAATTGCTGCTGAAGTAACACTGCCAGTTGAAAATTTCGATTACAAAGCTGTACAATATTTATTAAACATTTACCTTTATAAATTACCTCACTAGCGTTTTGATATTAGTCGAAGATTTTCAATTGATTACAATTTAGTTCTTTGAAATTTTGTTG
>JANOUJ010000274.1:0-6721 GCA_031416815.1 Chitinophagaceae bacterium | reverse complement strand
TAAACAACTGCCACAAGGTGCCTATTTGCAGAACGCAAAAATGCACTTAAAATGGAAAAACGAAGAAATGCAGATGAGTATTGAAGATTTTGCCATCAAAGGAAAACACAATCAATACAACAGTATGGCAGCAGGGCTGGCGGCAGCTGCAGTCGACATTCGCAAGGAAAAAATAAGAGAAGCCCTGCAGACTTTTGAAAGTCTGGAGCACAGGATGGAAACCATCGCAACCATCAAAAATGTAGAATTTATAAACGACAGTAAAGCCACCAATGTAAACAGTACCTGGTTTGCCTTGGAAAGTATGGAAAAACCGGTCATACTTATTTTGGGCGGTGTAGATAAGGGGAATGATTATTCCTTATTAACAGACCTGGTGAAAGAAAAGGTGAAAGCTATTGTGTGCATGGGAACTGAGAACAGGAAAATTCATGAAGCGTTTGGTGATATTGTCTCGCTGATGGTGAATACCGAAAATGCAAAGGATGCAGTGCAGTCAGCATTTCATTTTGCCAGCAAGGGCGATGTGGTTTTGTTAAGTCCCGCCTGTGCAAGTTTTGACCTGTTTAAAAATTATGAAGACAGGGGCAACCAGTTTAAACAGGCGGTGAAGGAATTGTAACGTCATGGCGAGGAGGCACGACGAAGCCATCTCCTGAAAGAAGATAAAACGATGAATGTAAATTTTGCAGCTGGGATTGATGATTAGAAAACAAAAAGTACAAGTGAGATTCTTCTTTCCTTTTGCTAAAAGAAAAGAAGAACAGAACAAGTTCACAACGACGATCACCAAAGATAAAGTGCTGGTAACAAAAAAATAAATCACGCAACGGGGCATGGCAGAACAAGTAAACATAAGGAACTTCTTTACACCCAACATCAGTAACATGGGTGGTAACCTGGTAAGTAAAACCAAGGGCGACCGTGTGATATGGGGTATTGTAATTATTCTTACGCTGGTAAGTTTGCTGGTTGTATATAGCAGCACCGGTTCGCTGGCGTATAAGTATAGCCGGAGCACTGAAAGTTATTTGTTTAAGCAGTTTGGGTTTATAATACTGGGGGTTTTAATAATTTATTTTGCACACCGGGTTAATTATACCATTTATTCGAGAGTAGCTTCGGTATTATTTATCATTTCTATTTTACTGCTGATCTATACAATCTTTTTTGGACAAACTTTAAATGCCGGCACCCGATGGATAAAATTACCGGTGATCAACATGACTTTTCAAACATCGGATATGGCCAAGCTTTCACTCTTTATGTATTTGAGCAGGCAGTTGAGTCGTAAACAGGCTGTAATTAAAGATTTTAAAAAAGGGTTTTTACCCATCATCATTCCGGTTGCTGTTATTTGTTTATTGATCGCACCCTCAAACCTTTCAACAGCGTTGCTGATTGGTGGTACCAGTATCCTCATCATGTTTATTGGAAGGGTAAGCACAAAACATATTCTGCTTACCATTGGCATACTAATAATACCTGTGCTTGTTTTATTTTCTGTTGCTATCAGTACTTATGATAAAACTGAACACAGGGCAAAAGATATTCCGGCCGTATTTTCTGTTGGGCGTGTACCAACCTGGATCAGCCGTATTCAAACTTTCATGTACAGTAAAAAAGAAGATGTAAATGAAAAACTGTTCCAGATAAATCAGGCAAAAATTGCAATAGCAAAAGGCGGCTGGCTTGGCTTGGGTCCGGGCAATAGCCAGGCAAGAAACTTTTTACCGCACTCTTACAGTGATTTCATTTTTGCGATCATCCTGGAAGAGTATGGATTGCTCGGCGGAATTTTTATGGTGTTTATTTATTTGTTGTTTTTATATAGATGTATCAGGCTGTATCGAAAATGTCCGTATGCATTTGGCGCTTTTCTGGCGCTGGCATTAAGTTTTATGCTGGTGATACAGGCTATTGCCAACATGGGTGTTAACGTAAATATTTTTCCAAACACGGGTGTTACATTGCCGCTGGTGAGTATGGGGGGCAGCAGTTTTTTATTCACCTGCTTATCCATCGGAATCATTTTGAGTGTAGCAAGAAATGTGGAGCAATTGGAAGGTGCGGCTGTGCCTGCTAAAGAAGCAGCTGTTGAGGGTAAGATTATGAAGCAGGAGTAAAAAGCCCCCTCCGCCCCCTAAAGGGGGAACCATGTGGAAGATTGGAGCGAAGAACATTAAGAGCTGAAAATAAAAATTGAATTTGAACTGTATACTAAATGAACGATGATAAAAACCTAAAAGCTGCTTCAGTTCCCCCTTTAGGGGGCGGAGGGGGTAGGGGTGCACGGATCATTATAGCGGGAGGAGGAACAGGCGGTCATATTTTTCCGGCAATTGCAATTGCAAATGCAATTTTAAAACTTGAACCACAAACAGCAATTTTGTTTGTAGGCGCTAAAGGAAAAATGGAAATGGAAAAGGTTCCGCAGGCGGGATTTAAAATTGAAGGATTGGACATAGCAGGATTTAACAGAAGTTCTTTGATAAAAAATATTGGGTTACCATTTAAGCTGGCCAAAAGTTTTTTCCAGGTAAGAAAAATATTTAAAGCATTTAAACCAACAGCAGTGATCGGGGTAGGAGGTTATTCAAGTTTTCCGGTGTTGCGTTTTGCACAAGCGAAAGGAATTCCTTCTTTCATTCATGAGAGCAATTCATTTGCAGGTAAAAGCAATATCATGTTGGGGAAAAAAGCCTCCCAGATCTTTGTTGCCAGTGATGGAATGGAAAAATTCTTTCCCGCAAATAAAATCCTGGTAACCGGCAACCCCGTACGGACAAGTATTTCAAAAAGCACGGTGAGCAGAGACAAAGGAATTAAGTTTTTTGGATTGGATCCTGAAAAGAAAACAGTGTTATCCGTTGGTGGAAGCCTTGGCGCAAAAAGTATCAATGAAGCGTTGCATAAAAACCTGCAGCTGTTTGTTGAAAACAACCTGCAACTGATCTGGCAAACCGGTAAGCCCTATGCAACAAAAGGAAAAGAGGCAGCAGCCGGTAAAACCAATATTTGGGCAAATGATTTTATTAACCAAATGGAAAATGCATATGCAGCAGCAGACGTGGTGATCAGCAGGAGCGGCGCCATGGCGATCGCTGAATTGTGTGTGATGAGAAAGGCGGTGGTTTTTGTTCCGTTTCCTTTTGCTGCTGAAGATCATCAAACCGTAAATGCACAAACTTTAGTTAATAAAAATGCAGCCATAATGATAAAAGATAGTGAGGCGTCAGCATTATTGGTTCCTTCTATCATTGCATTGACAAAAGATGAGAATAAACAACAGGAATTAAAAAGTAATATCAGTAAACTGACTGTAACCAATGCTGATGAAATTATAGCAACAGAAATTTTGAAATTGATTTAATGATGGAGATCAGGGATATAAAACGGGTATATTTTTTAGGTATTGGCGGTATTGGCATGAGTGCGTTGGCCAGATATTTTAATACAAAAGGAGTTGCTGTTAGTGGCTATGATAAAACCGAAACAGCTCTGACAAAGAAATTGGAAGCAGAAGGAATAGCAATTCATTTTGAAGATAATATCGAGTTCATTGACAAGGCGGCTGAATTGGTGGTTTATACACCGGCAGTTCCAAAAGACCACAAAGAGTTGAATTATTTTTTAGAACACAATTACAACCTGGTAAAGCGCAGCGAAGTGTTGGGCGACATAACGAACAGCACTTATAGTATCTGTATTGCCGGTACGCATGGTAAAACAACAACCAGCACCATGGTGGCACATATATTAAGGCACAGCGGTTATGGTTGTAATGCGTTTTTGGGTGGCATTGCGGTTAATTATGATTCTAATTTTTGGTCGCAGATCCCGACACAGTCGGGAAGTAGTGAAAAAAATGTTAGTGTGGTTGAAGCAGATGAGTACGACAGAAGTTTTTTGAGATTAAGTCCTGATGTAGCCATCATCAGCAGCATGGATCCTGATCACCTGGATATTTACGGCACTGCCGAAAATATGGAACAGGCGTTCATCGATTTTTCTGCCAAAATAAAACCAGGAGGTTTATTGCTGAGCAAATACGGGTTGAAGAGGACAGATGATCTGAAAGCAACAGAACACCTGACTTTTCATTTGCACAATGAAAATGCAAGTGTGTATGCCGCCAACGTAAAAATGATAAATGGCAGTTACCAGTTTGATGTGCTGATGCAATACTGGGAATTGCGGGAAGTGGTTTTAAATATGGGGGGGCTGCACAATATTGAGAATATGATCGCAGCCATTTCAGTGGCGCATTACCTGGAGATTGACAATGATAAAATAAGAGAGGCAGTTGCAGCTTTCAGAGGGGTACAAAGAAGGTTTGAGTACATAGTTAAAAATGAAGAGCAGGTAATGGTGGATGATTATGCACACCATCCCGAAGAATTGCGGGCATTGATAAATGGGGCAAAAGAATTGTTTCCGGATAAAAAATGCACGGTCATTTTTCAGCCACACCTTTTCAGCCGAACAAAGGATCTGGCTGATGGATTTGCAGAAACGCTCGACTTGGCAGACGAAGTGATCTTGCTTCCCATTTATCCTGCAAGGGAGTTACCGATGGAAGGTGTGAACAGCGAGATGATCTTAAATAAAATGAAAATTAATAATAAGCAGGTATTGGATAAAGAAGAAGTGCTGGGATGGGTAAAAAACAGTAAAACAGAATTATTAATTACGGCCGGTGCAGGAGATATTGATACACTTGTTGAACCAATAAAAAAGATACAAAACAATAAGTTTGGAAAATAAAAGACGATACAGTTTTAAAAACATCATGATGGCAACTTTTTGGGTTGCCCTGGGCGGAGCCACAGTTTTTTTACTGGTTGCCGCAATAAAAAGTAAACCGGCAAAGCATTGTAAAAACATTGAAATAAAGATACATGGTGTAAGCAATAATTTTTTTGTTAATAAGAAAGACATACTTGATGCAATTACTGCTGGTGAACGGTCTGAAGTTGTTGGGAAACCCATTGGTTCTTTCAACTTAAAAAAGCTGGAAACAGGACTTGAAAGAAATATCTGGATAAAATCTGCAGAGCTGTTCTTTGATAATAATGAAATACTGCATGTTACCGTGCTGGAAAGAGAACCAATTGCCCGTGTATTTACAATAACGGGTACAACTTTTTATATTGATGATGAATTGGCAATACTGCCGTTGAGTGAAAAATTTTCGGCCAGGTTACCGGTGTTCACCAATTTTCCTTCAGATAAAGGGATACTTGTGAAAGCTGACAGCAACTTACTAAGCAATATAAAAACCATCAGCATTGCAATACAAAAAGATTCATTCAGCATGGCCATGATAGAGCAGGTAGATATAACGGCCCAACGGCTATTTGAAATGATACCGAAGATCGGCAACCAGTTGATCGTATTTGGTGATGCAACAGATGTTGTTGCTAAACTTGCCAAGCTAAAACTTTTTTATAAAGAGGTGATGGTTAAAGCTGGTTGGGATAATTACAGTGTTATTAATGTACAATACAAAAACCAGGTAGTAGCCAAAAGAAAAGGGGCAGAAGATGTTGCGGCCGATTCTTTAAGAACCTTAC
Source organism: Chitinophagaceae bacterium (assembly GCA_031416815.1). Classification (GTDB taxonomy): domain Bacteria; phylum Bacteroidota; class Bacteroidia; order Chitinophagales; family Chitinophagaceae; genus Ferruginibacter. Next base: position 1,145 of record JANOUJ010000274.1, on the reverse strand, counting down.
AGCTTATGAAGTTTATTGCAGAACGGGCAAAGCAGCAGTCGGATGATTCTTTGCAACAGATCATCCAGCAGGATAATGCCCGTAATACAGCCGATAGCACTATGATACAGCAATCCATTCAGCGGGATGATAGTGATGGGTCTGCTGCTGCCAGTGAGGTTCCAAATCAACCGGCAGTAAAAAATACTGAGCCGGCAACAAAGAATGTACAGCCGGCAACGGTAAAGCCGGAGCTGAAACCGGTGCAAAAATCTGCACCTGTAAAAAAAGATATAAAACAGCCAAAGGCTGTTATGAAAAAAGTATATAAGTAAAACACAATCACAAACAAACATCCTTGTTCTCCGCCGCGGCGGATTAAGGGGTATACAAAACAAACAATTATGAATCACGAACAACCCATCATCGTAGGTCTGGATATTGGCACCACAAAAATTGCTGCTATAGCCGGACGTAAAAATGAGTACGGCAAGCTGGAAATACTTGGCTTTGGCCGTGCTAACAGTAATGGTGTACAACACGGTATGGTGTTGAACATCGATCAAACTATAAAGGCTATCGAAATGGCCTTGAAGAATTGCTACGACAGCAATCCCAATCTGGAAATTGGAGAAGTGTATGTTGGCATTGCGGGCCATCATATAAAAAGTTTGCAAACCCGTGGGGATATTGTCCGTCAATCAATAGAAGAAGAGATTAGACAGGAAGAGATCGACAGGCTGGTTGCTGATCAGTACCGCACTTATATTCCGGCTGGTGACCAGATCATTGATGTGATACCGCAGGAATTTACGGTAGATAATTTTCAAAATATTCCAAACCCCATTGGTTACAGCGGCGTAAAAGTGGGCGCTAATTTTCATATCATCACCGGCGATAAAAATGCAATCCGTAACATCAACCGCAGTGTTGATAAAGCAGGATTGATAACAAAAGACCTGGTGTTGCAACCATTGGCATCGGCTGCGGCCGTTATGTGCGACCAGGACCTGGAAGCAGGTGTTGCCATTGTAGATATTGGTGGTGGTACAACTGACCTTGCTGTTTTTTATGAAGGTATTTTAAAACACACAGCTGTAATTCCTTTTGGTGGTGAGAATATCACCAACGATATCAAAAATGGTTTAGGGGTTTTAAAAACACAG
>JANOUJ010000273.1:0-4136 GCA_031416815.1 Chitinophagaceae bacterium | reverse complement strand
AAGAAAGTTGTCTTTTTATAATTATCTTTAAAACCTTAAACTCTGTTTTTAATGAATCAAAAAATACTCAGCAGCCTCATTTTTTTATTATCACCTTTTATTGTTTTTTGCCAGGGAGGTGCTGTACAAAATGCCAGCATACCTAAAGATGCCCCGGTTAATGTAACGCTCACCGATTTTAAGAACAACATGCTCAACAATGAAATTGTTATTTTTAAAAGCGCACTCAATAGCAAGGAATACCAGGGCCTTACCGATTCGCTGGGTAAATTCTCTTTCCGCCTCCCCGTGGGTGATAAGTACGAGATCTATATTTTAGGGTTTAAAGATTCAACCCTTAACGATAATGTACTAAACATTCCGCCAACAACCGGCAATGCATATTATAAAAACCCATTTACGGTAGATATTCAACACCTGCCAGCCAAGAGCTTCATTTTGGAGGATTGTAATTTTGAAACCGGCAAAGCTGACTTGATGGAAGATTCCTATAAAGTAATTGACGAACTGGTTGCCTACTTAAACCGTAAGGATGATGAACGGATTGAACTGGGAGGCCATACTGATAATGTGGGTACAGCAAAAAGCAACCAGGTATTGTCTGAAGCCAGAGCAAATACCGTAAGAACTTATTTGCTAAGTAAGGGCATTGACCCTAACCGTGTTACCGCAAAAGGCTATGGTTTAACTGTGCCGATAGCCAGCAATAAAACTGTAGATGGCAGGGCACAGAACCGGAGAACAGAGGTGAAGATATTGGGTAATTAATTTAAAGAATTGAAATAAGTGAATCCCGTTCAGCCCAAACTGAACGGGATTTTTGTTGTGATTAGCTTCCTGCCATCAGCAGGAAGCTTTATATAATTGCAAATTGCCTTCCTGCTGTGGGCGCCAAGCTTAATTTATAGAGTAGAACCTTCCTGCCGTTGGCAGCAACGTTTATTTTATAGGTAGAAACCTTCCTGCTGGTGGCCGCAAGCTTTCTATTGAGGTAAAACCCGTTGAGTGGAGCCTTTTTATGATATCTGGATTTTGTTCCAGCGGAACAACTTGTGGGTAGCGTGAAGTTTATGCGCAGGTGTTTTCGTTCTGTAGGAACGGCTTATGCTAATGCAGAACCTCAAACCAGCACAATGCGTTCCGTAGGAACGCTGAACCGGCATTTTGTCTTCTAGCTACCTATGAGATGTTCCGATGGAACATGGGGCAATAGAAGAATGGGTATTATTATTCATTTTCGTCTAAAATCTTTTTTTTCTCTTTTTCATATTCCTCTTTGGTTAGAGCACCGTCATCCAGTAATTTTTTGAGTTTCTCTAATCGGGTTATTTTATCTTCCTTAGTATTTGTCACATTCACTTTCTTATCAATAAGTACGAAGACAATTTCAATACGAGGAAAATTCCCGGCTATAGTAACGAGCCTTTGCAAAATCTTTTTTATGCTTCTGATGATAGCTTAATATCGTTTTCAGAAGTTTTAGCAAAGGGAAAAATTGAAAACTTGAAAAATATTAGTTACTTAACAACTGGTGTTTGGAATTTCACTAAAGATGTAATGGTCGCACCAATTCTTGAACCTGAGAACGTTGATATAAATAATCCAAGCTTAATTGAGGTAACAAAAAAGTGTGAGGAGTATCTAGATTCATTTGATGTTATTCCGCAAAAAGAAGAATTGAAAACACTTTTAAAAGGGATGGCTGTTGAATTTACAAAGCCGTTTTCACTAGATAAAAATGCTTATTTGTTTAGTGCAGCATACACCAATTATCTGTTGGATTCGATTGGAATGGGCGGTAAACAAATTGACGGCATTATGTATCCAACTTGTAATGGTGTACCAGGTATAAGGCACTTAGGTCTTAATTACGTTTTTAAAAAATCAATAATCGGATTTGGTAAAAAGCTTGAATTGGTAGATGCGTTTCGGACTGAACTTGTAAAAGATGGTAAAAATGTTTTTGAAGCAAATAGAATTCATTGCAAAACTATCGATAAGATAACCGGCACTATTGTTTGGTCTTAATACTTTTATTCTCTTAGTCATCGTCCTTAAACTTCATCTACGCTATAAGAAAAGTTCCCCATTGGTATGCCGTACCAGTGAGTGACACAACGATGATGCCACAAGGCCCAATGCTTGTAACAAAAAAAATCCCGTCCAGCCTAAACTGAACGGGATTATAATTTTAAGTAATCTATTCTTTACCCAAGCAATACATTCTCCCTGCATCGGTAATTGCATAAAGCTTACCATCTTTGCCCATACATACATCCCTGAAGCGCTGACCTTCTGTGTCAAGCAACCGCTCTTCGCCCACTACCTTATTGCCATTTAATTGCAGCCGGATAATATGCTTACCACTCAAGCTGGCCACAAATAAATTATTGTTCCACTCCGGTATATTATTGCTGGTGTAAAAAGTAATGCCACCGGGAGAGATAGCCGGATCCCAATAATACACCGGTTGCTCATAACCTGGCTTTTGAGTAAGTTCCTCGCCAATGGTAGCACCGCTATATTCTATACCGTAAGTTATTACCGGCCAGCCATAATTATTGCCACGACGAATAATATTGATCTCGTCACCACCTTTAGGCCCCATTTCTGCTTCCCACAATTCGCCTGTTGTTGGATGGATAGCAATGCCGAGCGGATTTCTATGACCACTCGAAAATATTTCCGGCCTGCTGTTCGGTGTGGGCGGTATCGAAGGATCAGTTACGGCTTGTCCTGTTTTTGTGATCAGTAATATTTTTCCTAAGCTGGTTGTGTTATCCTGTGCCAGCGGACGGGTTTCCGTATCTGAACGCTCCCCGGTTGCGAAAAACAGGTTTCCTTCTTTTGTAAACACCAGCTTGCCACCGTTATGTAGATGTCCTTTGTATGTTGGCGTAACCCTGTATATCACCGTTGGGTTTTCAATAGCGGTTTCATCTTCCCGTAATCTTGCCTTTGCTACAGCGGCATGATTACCGCCAGCAACGGGTTCACTGAACACAAAATATATCATCCTGTTAGTAGTAAAATCCGGATCGAGTGTAACACCCAACAGCCCGCCTTGCCCCGCTGCGTCTAAGTTAGGTGCACCGCTGATATTGTTACTTACCGTGCCATTGGGCGACACAATGCGAAACATGCCCTCTTTTTGAGTTACCAGAAATCTTCCGTCGGGCAATGCTGCAATGCTCCAGGGTTTTACCAAGGCCTGGGTTATAATTTTGGTAGAATATGCGGTGGCGGTCTTTACGCCTGCGATCCTCGTTTGTCCTGCAAACGCAGGCTTGTATTGCGGACTGTGTGGTGCTTGTGTTTCTACCGGCGATGAAGCGCTTGGCGTGTTGGATGATTGGGTTGAGGAGCATGCAACTAAAAACAGGATGGATGCAGTTGTAAAAAATATTTTGTTCATAAAAAGATCTTTGATGTAAAAGGGTATCTACAAGAATGGTGCTAAAAAGAATCTCCCGATACTTGCGTTAAGGATGCGGATTTAATGTGGATACTAAAAGCAAAAAGTAGATTAATTGCCTCATGCATCTTTGTCGTACTCACCTATATCTCAGTTGGAGTCTCACCGAAACAAAATGTAGGCATATAAAATGGTTATTAACTCCCAACATGAAAAGTAAGTGTTTGACGGCGGTATGCTCTTACGTTTTTTCCGTTGATTGATGCAGGTAACCAATTTTTACTTCTTTTGAGTACACGTATAGCTTCCGGGCAAGTTCCATAACCTGGATCATCTACACAAGCTATATCAGTCAATTTCCCATCTACATCTACTATAAACTTTAAAGTAACCAGATACGCTCCATCTTCTGCGCCCCATCTAATCGGAACAAAATGATCAAGATTTTTTTTCATAAATTTTCTCCAGGCTTCTTCACCTCCCGGGTAAGAGGCTTCAATTTCCACTTTAGAATAAATCTTGTTTTTAACACTATCTTTATTAATTGCTGTTGTTGTTTGTCCATAAGTAAAGTTGATACTTAGTTGGAACGCCAGAATAAAAATTAAGTATTTCATATTACATGTGTTGGTGAATATTATTATTAACCGCAGCTATAATTGTTTTCGTTTACCATAAATTTACTTTTTTTTTCTGAAAATAAAAATCCCGTTCAGCTTAA
>JANOUJ010000272.1:0-1840 GCA_031416815.1 Chitinophagaceae bacterium | reverse complement strand
ATTTTGCACCTACCGCCACTGTATTAAATGCAGGGCCCTACTACACCAGCGCATTCGGCGACCAGATACTGGATGCTGCTGAGCCCTTGCGCCATATTAAAAGCTATGCCTGGGTGCTACAGACTTATAACAGCTTGTATAATATTAACCGTCCGCCGGCTTATTATTTTAGGGAGCCTTATGCTACTATGCTTAAAGATGAAGGTCCGGAAGCGGATATTACAAATAGTGCCCGGGAACTTTTTACCGCTGACTTTCGTAACAATTTTAAGACCGGTAAGGATACTGCCCTCGCAAATGCTTTAAAGGCAAATGATCTGTGGACAGGCAAGCCACAATCGCCGGTTATTTTTTGTCATGGTGACCAGGATGTGTATGTTCCCCTGTTTAATTCACAAAAGGCATATGATGCCATGAAAGCAAAGGGCGCTGATGTGGAGCTGAAGATCTTTAAGGGGCAAAACCATACCAGCGGTGTTTTCAATTATTTGCAAACAGCGTTTCTGGCGTTTGAAGGGAAGCGGTAAACAGGAAAAAGTAAAAACAGATAACGGCAAAATATTTTAAAAGTTCAGTAAAGAATTTTTTACAAAAATTGATTTAGCCACAAAGACACGAAGACACAAAGGAAAATGCGTAGCATTTTTTTACTTCGTGCCTTTGTGCCTTTGTGGCCATCCTGTTTTCGCAGCGAAGCTGAAAAACTCCTTCTCATAGTTTCTTTGAAGATATTTAAAGGAAAAACGATACCAGCGGTGTTTTTAATTATTTGCAAACCGCGTTTTTGGCGTTTGAAGGAAGGAGATAATTATTAGTAATGCCCGTTGGCTAAAAATAAAAAGGTATGGCGTTTGGCCATACCTTTCTACATTAAATGTTTTTCGTGTTATTTATGTCCCATTCCCATCATATTTCCTGTAATAACCAGTGATACCGATATGCGTTTCAGATCATCAACCGGTGCACCAGCAAGGGTTTGGCCTTCGGCGCTTTTCCAGGGTTTATCATCTTTAAAGCTGCCGCTGTAAATGCTTTGCAGGCCTATAGAATGATTACCATTAGGCGACTTAAGCGCTACTCCCAAACCAAAACGATAAGTACCAAAAGTGTTGCTGAACTTTACACTACGTATATTGTTTTGCTGTGAAGGAAAATTTGCTACTTCATTAAATGAGGTGGCATTTACATCTTTGTAAAATATGCCATGGTAGGTTTCTATACCAACCCCGGCCATAGGGTAAAGCATTACCATTTTGGAAGGTATCACATCATATCCCAGGTCGAAACTGCCACCCAGCATACGCACCGTACTACTTCTTTCTTCGGGCTCGCCGGTAAGGCTGCTGCCTGCAGTAACATTCAGCTGCGATACAAAATTCCTGATGTTGTGCATGGAACCCAGGGAGAGGGTGTACACATGATCGGGTAGTGTTTTATACTGGGAGAAACCGTTGATACGGTCATTAAGACCAGTAAATTTCTGAAAGCTTACGCCGGCACTTTTGGTCATCACCGGCATGTATTGTTTCATTTTTTCCCGGTTCATTTTTTTAGTGTTCTGCGCCGATAGGGAAAGTGAAAAAACGCAGGCTGTCATTAACATAATAATTTTCATAAAGTTTTAATTTAGTTTAAAATAAGGCACTGCTGCACGGTGTACATTTTTCATGCCATAAAGGATAACAAGAATTGCATGGTATTGTTCAAATAAAAAAGCCGAAGGTCATCATAGCCGGCCACGAGCCGGACAGGCGTCCTTCGGCTTCAGAAAAGTATGGAGCTTAGTTAAGAGCTACGCCAGTCCTGAACCTTATGAAAACAAATACTATACCAACGAGGT
>JANOUJ010000271.1:0-2135 GCA_031416815.1 Chitinophagaceae bacterium | reverse complement strand
ATAAACTTTAATTTGATTAAAATTTTTATCTGAGTTATGTGCAAATATAATGTTAAATTAATGGAAAGGCAAAATTTGTAACTATTTTTATTATTTGTGCTAAAATAGTTAAAATCAAACCTTTACCAATTTCCATTTTCCTTTTCTGAAAATGATAATGCTTACAATTGCCAAAACCGTTTCGCACACTCCGATAGCAATATAAACACCTGTTGGACCCATCTTTAAGAATTTGGCCAATATCCACGCCAACGGAATCTGTAAGACCCAGAAAACAAATAAATTGATATAAGTCGGTGTACGGGTATCGCCGGCACCGTTAAAGGCCTGGCTGATGATCATACCATAAGCGAAGAAAACGTAGCCGATCGCAAGAATATGCAAGCACTCGGTCCCGGCAACAATGGCTGCTTCATCATCTGTGAAAAAACGCATTAATGGTTCGCCGAATAGAAAGAAAACGATTGCCACCACAGCAAAAAAACAGAAAGCTATAAAAGCCGTTCTCCACACGGATTTTTCTGCTCTTTCGGGTTGGTTAGCTCCCAGGTTTTGCCCAACCAGCGTGGCTGCCGCATTGGCAAGTCCCCATGCCGGTAAAATGGTGAAAATACAGATCCTTATTGCAGTACCATAGCCCGAAACAGCAGCAGTACCTGATTCTGCAATGATCATTGCCAAAAAGATCCAGCTACAACTACCGATAATAAACTGGAACATACCACCGGCTGAGGTACTCAAAATACTGCGTATCAGATCTCTTTTTATTGCGAATTGTTTTGCGGCAAGTGTTATCAGTGATCTGCCATTAAAGAGGTGGTAAAACTGGTACAGTACGGCAACCGTGCGCCCTGTAGTGGTTGCTACCGCTGCCCCAATAAGACCTAATTTTGGAAAAGGCCCAATGCCCATTATCAGTAATGGGTCTAAAACAATATTGATAGCATTAGCCAGTAACAATGCCTTCATGGCAATGGATGCATTGCCTACTCCCCTGAAAACTGCATTGTTTATGAAAAGCAAAACGATCACAATGTTACCGGTGAGCATGATCTGGGTAAACAGATAATTTTCGGATGCAACTTTATCCGATGCCCCCATCAGGCTCAATATCTCCCTTGGGAAAATAAACCCAATCACGCTGATGATAACGGATAAGCATGCACCTACCAATATTGCCTGTGCGGCAATATCCGAAGCTGCTTTAAAATTTTTCTCGCCTGCACGCCTTGCTACCAGTGCTGTTACGCCAATTGATAAACCCCAGGCAACAGAATATAAAATGGTGAGTGATGCCTCGGTAAGCACTACGGTGGAAGAAGCTTCAATTCCTATTTTGTTTACAAAGTAAATATCTACAATTGCAAAAAGAGATTCCAGAAGCATTTCCAGTATCATTGGAATAGCTAATAAAAATATGGCCCGGTTAATACTGCCGGTTGTAAAATCCTTAGTACCGCCTTTTACAGCTAGTGCAAATAATTTAAAGAAAGAAAAAATATTTCGTGTTGAAAATGCCATGATAGTATAAAATGAAAAGTTGAGCAAATAGATAAATGCAATGCAGGTTTGCATTGTACATAAGCGAACTAAGGAAGCGAAAACTTACCTTAGATGATAAAATACGTCATAGCAGTAAATTGTAGAAAGCGAAAATAAAGGAATTATTTTTTCAAAGAGCAATCTCCGTTTTTATTTGAAGATATTTTTTCTGAATAGTCTATATTTGCAGCCGATTTTGGCTCGGTAGCTCAGTTGGATAGAGCATCAGCCTTCTAAGCTGAGGGTCATTGGTTCGAATCCAATCCGAGTCACTTTGTGAAAAGCCTGTTAATCAGGCTTTTTTTATTTTATGCAGGCATTCGTTTACATATTATTCATTCAAGTGCTTAATAAGTATTATGTGGGCTCTACACCCGATTTAGATAGGCGTATTGCTGAACATAACAGAGGTAAAGAAAAATTTACTAAAACAGGGTTACCGTAGACATTGGTTTACCAAGAGATTTTTGTGGAATTGAAGGAAGCAAGAAAAAGGGAAAAGTATATTAAAAGAATGAAGAGCAGGACGTTCATTGAAAATTTAATCAGCTCAGTTGGATAGAGCATCCCGATTTTTAATCGGGAGGGTCATT
>JANOUJ010000270.1:0-4619 GCA_031416815.1 Chitinophagaceae bacterium | reverse complement strand
TAATGTAAATGCAACCGTTAAAATCCCTTTTCGGCTAAAGACAGATAAAATCAAAGGCTATACCATACGATACCGTTGGGAAAGCGCTGATAAAAGACAGGTGATGGATATTGTGGTAACCAACTAAAATCACCTGTTCCCTAAAAATAATTTACCACTTATTATTTTGGATTGATACTGCTGCTGGTAATAAACCCTTTTCTTCCCTGTATTCAATTATAAAACGAGTTTGCCTCATAAATATTTCCCGGTGTAATGGTTAAACAGATTGAAGCGGTTCTTACGTTAACGAAACTTCAACAAACAGCAACATCGTTGGCAGAAGAAACCGCAGTATATTTGCAGCATAATAATTGTTTTAAATAAAATCACATTCTCAATACGCATTTCCTATGAAAATGAAAACAATTTGGGTTACGATTGCCGTGTTGCTTGCTGGCCGGTTGGCCACAGCCCAATTGAATGCAACTCCCCTCTGTCCCGCTTTTTCTGTAGATATACTTAGTGGCAGCGTTAATGAATTGGTTCCCAAATCTGCCATTGTGGAAGTAAAAACAAAGTTTCCTTGTTTCAGTGAAATTATAGAGAAGGATTCTGTTACAATATGTGCAGGCGTTTTTTATCCTGACAAGAATATAAATTTTTATACCGGCAGGCAATATATTGAAATAGGAGAAAAATTTAAAGGCAAACTTACGCCTGCCTTGATGGGTGTAAGCCGCAACAGTTTATTTACCGTACTGGGACATCCAAAATTAAAAGATGCTGGTTGGGATGCATTTCAAATGGGTTACGGAACCCTTATTTTGTATTATAATGCCGCCGGCAAAATAAATAAGATACAGATGTGCGGTAAAGGTACCGATGCTATCAAGCTTTGCCAGTAGTTCTTTTCTCAATTAACTTGTTAGGATATTGTTCTTAACAAGGATTACTCAGGGAACCACAAATGTAATAGGCTGCCTGCGGTAAGAACTAACAATATGACCTCCATTTATTGCAGCCATCCAATGGGGCGTTCTTTTAATTACACGAATAGCCTCAGTTTCCATACCAAAGCCATGATTTGTTTCGGCCATCACAGCGCCCACTGTGCCGGTTCTTGAAACAACAAATTTTACAACTACCCTATAGGTGCCGGTTGGTGCGCCATTATTTGTTGCCGTATTCACCCGCAAGTACCGCTGAAGAAAACTTTTCCATGCCAAATCTCCTCCCACAAATTGTGCTTCTACTTCCACTTTGGTATAAATTTTTTCCGGCCGTTGCGCAGCCGTATTATCAACAACCTGGCAATTAGCTTGTGTGGAAAAACAGAATAAGACTGACATTATTAAGATTATTTTTTGCATCTCGGGTAGTTTAATGATTTATGAAATAAGTTTTCTCCTGCAAAAGTATTGCTTACCCGATTGAAAAAAACCTCCATTGTGTAAACATAATGTTTAATTGAGTGAAAATATGAACTGGCTGAGTGTGCGGCAAAGGCACGTTAATAAAGTTGATTATGGAGGAGTGGGTATAAATAATATTGTTTGCAGTTTTACAGAAATTAGGGGGTAAGATATTTTTATTTTGCTGCCGCAACAATCATTTTTTCCAAAACCTTAATGTCCACATCCACAAGTTTATTGATGTAAACACAACCCGACCCGGTTTTGTATCTCCCTAATTTAGTAAAAGCATCGGCATGCCTCTTGAGATCAATCAGGTGTAATGATAAATTAGCTTTACGCGGAGAAAAACCAATTTTAAACCAATCTACTTCTCTGCCGGTAGCCGGGCTCTTGTATCTAACGTTCCCAAAGCCTATCATTGAACTGCCCCACATTTTCGGTTTTTCCTTTGTAGCTTTTTCCATCATCTTAAGTATCACCTTGCAATCTCTACGCTTTTGCTCATCTGCGATATTATCAATAAAATCAGCTACGCTGGCTAAGGTTTCTTTTGTTTTAATTTCTGCTAGTTTGCCCATGTTGTGTTAGTATTAAAATTGTTTGATCTCAGTTTAAATATACGGAACTGGCAGAACATTTACAGTCCATGCCCCTCCACCCGCTTTCATAGCAACCCATCAATAAAAAGCCCAACAACTAACAGTTGTTGGGCTAAATTTTTAATAAAAATGTAATTATAAACTTGCTATAAGTTCAGTAGCCATTTTTATATAGTCATCATTTTTAGCTTTGGTGGCTAATTCTATTGTGGTTGTTGCTGCTGCCCTGCTGGCGGCTTTATCACCCAGCTTTTGATGTATACGTGCCTTTAACAGAAACATCCAGAATGCTTCTTTATTGGTCTCAACAGCCTTATTTACCCAGACCAAAGCCTGGTTCAGGTCTTTACCGTTGTCATAATAATAAGATGCAGCATTGAAATAAGGCCTGTTATCTTTATTCATTAAATTATCTATTTGCTTCATCACTTTCCCATCGGTACCGGCTGTAATAGGAAGCCGTACGTATGTATTCTCCCACATCATTTCCAGGTTGCAACTGCCGCCTGTAATATCAGCAAAATTGATGGTGAAGTTCTCAACAGAAAAAGGCGTTTTTACCACATCGGCCTGCACCCGTACCACATCGTTTTCCTGTTTGTAAGCACTTGGTTGGCTCACGTTTACATCTTTGGAGATAATGATGGTCCATTTGCCGGCATCAGGTATGGTAAGCAAACCGTACTTACCAGCTTTTATTTCTGTGCCGCCAATGGTCACGTCATCGCTGAAGGTGAGGGTAGTGGCGTTATTGGCACCGGTACGCCATACTTTGCCAAAGGGTACCAGGTCGCCCATAATTTTCCTGCCTTTTTTTGCAGGGCGGCTGTAATTCAATTCAATCGATCCCAAGCCAAAGTTTTGCTTTAATGTTTGCGTAGGCGATGGTTGCGGGGTGGTTAATGTTTGAGCGTTGGCCAACGATAATAAGAACATGGCTTGTAACAAGAAGAGTATTTTTTTCATAATGCAATTTTTTAACAGCAAATGTAAGTAATACTGGTTACATCTTCAATTGGATAATGGTGTTTTTCATATCAGCGAATTTCTTATGGTCAACCCTAAATACTATGCGAAAAAAAAGTTGGTACAATTATCGCTTAACACCCTTTGTACCCCGGTCAAAGCTCATCCGGCTATTATTTACTTAATTTAAAAGTTATGAAACGTATAAAGTTTATTCTGCCCGGCATACTTGCAGGCGTGATGTGTATTGCCATCTTTTCTTGTAATAAATCTGATGTTACCCCGGTTAGTGGCGGAGATATTTACAAAGTAAATATATTGGCCACCCAGTTTGACCCCTCCACTATGACCATGCTGCCAGGGGCAAAAATAACCTGGACGAATATGCATACAGAATTGCATAGCATTGTATCAGATGATGCTACAAGCTTCAACAGTGGAAATATAGCTGCCGGTGCCAGTTTTAGTTTTACGCCTACAGTAACCGGAACTTATCCATATCATTGCGGACTTCACCCTGCAGTGCGGGGTACGCTTAATGTTGTTAACAGGTAAGACAATTTACCTGGGGATATTATAGGTATCAGGCAAGGATATTTTGGAAGCAGTGTAAAATATAATTCCAAAGAAATATTCAGGACAAAGACAAAAAAAGGGTTTCCGGAACTAAAAGTCCGGAAACCCCTTTTATTATTTTTTCTCTTCAAACTTATCGAGTGCCACACGGAGCCTCATATCCTCCGGGATATAAGCTGGTTACTGGCCCACGACAGGTGAGAAATAAATTACCCAAACAGTTTCAATGGTGGGTAATCCTTTTTTACTTTAACCCCATCCGCATTGAGATCATGTGTTTTGTAAAGCCACATTTTTCATAGGCTTTGATGGCTGCTTCATTTTGGTGGTAAACATCCAGCCGTAGTTCAGTTATATGTTGTGAAAGAGACCATGCTGTCAACGCATCGATGATCAATTTGTTTACTCCTTTACCACGTTGAGCAGGCACCACGTACATAAACCCAAGGTAGGCATGTTGCGCATGTTGCAGGTAAGATTTTGCATCTTCTATACGGGCATAGCCGCAACCGATCAAATCATTATTCAACTCAGCAACAAGCAGCTCAACATGATCGGAGGTTATCATCTTCTCAATATTATAATAATGGGTTTGGTTGGTTTTCAAAGTTGGGTCAAACGGCCTTTCTGTGAAAATAACACCCTGTTCAAAAACAAGCAGGGTATCTATATCTTTTAGTGTGGCTTTTCTTATAGTGATCTTCTCCATTATATTAAGTCAAACGTCAAAATTAAAAAAAAGCCACTTTAAAAAGTGGCATCCCTATTAATAAAATTTATCGTTATCCTCTTTTCTTAGGTAATGGTGGTGGTGGCGGCAAAGGTGGCAATGGGGGTTTTGGTAGTCTCTTTAAAACCTCTTTTGGAGAGGGCGGAGGTGGAGGTAAGGGTATGGTTACCTTTACATCGTCGTTTGTATTAACTTCTTTGGTTTGTCCCCTAACAGGGTCGTTTTCTTTTTTACTTCCCTTAGATTCCTTCGTTTGTGACTGCTCAGACGAGTTATTACATGATATAACAGTTAATACACCCGCCAGTGATAAAATGGCAAATATCTTTTTCATAAAATTAAATTTAGGTT
>JANOUJ010000269.1:0-3492 GCA_031416815.1 Chitinophagaceae bacterium | reverse complement strand
GTGGGATGGGGTTTGCGCAAATACAATACTATACGCAGCAAGTTTGAAACAAAGGCAAGCAGTAAAACTATCCGCCTCATTATACCTGCCACAGGTAAAGACATCTATTTGGTAAGTTATGATTATAACTGGATGAACCTGAAAGAAGACGGAACGATAACTGATGCTTTTAAAAAAGACCCAGCACTAAGCCAGGTAGATAATTTTATCATTGCTTCTACAGGCGATTACTGGTTTAAATGTGATGAGAAAGGATATTTTAAATACAGTCCTGCTTCCAATAAAGTAACAGCATGGCCGGGCATTAATGCAAACCAGGCATTTGGTAAAAAACAACCTTTTATTGAAGACCGTAAAGCAAACCTTTGGTTTCCGGGCCAGGACGGAGCCATCACCTTATTGAATACAAAAACCGAAAAGCTGGATAGCTTTACAATAAATAAAGCTGCTTCTAAAATTATTTGTACCGCTTTGTTAGAAGATAAACAGGGTACTTTTTGGATAGGTACAGAAAAAGGTTTTGCCAAAGTCATTCTAAATTATAACCAAATTGCTACCTCGCAGGTAAAATGGTTTTATAATAATAACAACAACCGCAATTCGCTTAATTATAACCATGTGTCTTGTTTTTTAGATGACCCCAATGAACCAAATAAATATTTATGGATAGCAACAAAAGGAGGCGGTTTAAACAGGCTGGATAAAACAACCGGTAATTTTTTTCATCTCACTTCAAAAGATGGATTACCCGATCAAGTGGTGTATGGCATATTAGCTGATGATGCCGGAAATATTTGGGGTAGCACCAACAAGGGTATTTTTTGCCTGAGTGCAGTAAAAAATAAAGACAGCATTAATTTTGTCTTTCACAATTTTACCAAAGCAAATGGTTTGCAGGATGATGAATTTAATACTGGATCCTTTGCTAAATTGCCAAATGGAAACCTTGCCTTTGGTGGTGTTAAAGGCATTAATATATTTGATCCCAAAGAAATACTGGTGCCGGGTTTTATGCCCAATGTTTTTATTACCGATATCCTCATCAATAATCAATCTATTGCGCCGGGAGATAATACGGCTGTATTGCAAAATACCATTGAGCAATCAAAAAATATTACGCTTACGCATTTACAGGATATTTTAACGCTGGAATTTACATCACTTGATCTTACTGCTTCTGCTCAAAATAAATACCGCTATCAACTGGTGGGGGTAGATAAGGAATGGGTAGAAAGTGGTCCCCGCCGCACAGCCACTTATTTACATTTACCTGCAGGAAAATATATTTTTAAAGTGCAGGGCAGTAACAGCCTGGGCATTTGGAGCGATAAAATTGCAGAACTGCAGATTACTGTGTTACCGCCCTGGTGGCTCAGTTGGTGGGCTTATCTGGTTTACATATTATTGCTGGGCCTGGGCATCAGGTCTTATTTTAAATTCAGTGTAAATAGGGCCAAACTAAAATCGCAATTAAATTTTGAACAGCTTGAGGCTAAAAGAGTAAAAGAATTAGACTCGGTAAAAACACAGCTCTATACCAACATCACCCACGAATTCAGAACCCCGTTAACCGTTATACTGGGTATGGCGCAGCAGGTTAAAAATAATCCGCCGCAGCATTTGGATAATGGCATCGACATGATCATCCGGAACGGGCAAAGCTTGTTGAACCTGGTGAATGAAATGCTCGACCTGTCGAAACTTGAAACTGGTAAAATGACATTGCAACTGGTTAACGGCGATATCATTAATTTTCTTCGGTACATAGTTGAGTCATTTCATTCGCTGGCCGAAAGCCAGAAAAAGCAATTGCACTTTTTGGCAGGAATGGATGCGCTTTACGTGGCATACGATCCTGAAAAGGTGAGACAGATCGTTGCGAATCTTTTATCAAATGCATTAAAATTCACTCCTCAAAAAGGGAATATTTACATCACGGTAACTGAAGACAACCTGTTACATGAAGCAGGCAAATCAACGTTGATCATTAAAGTAAAAGATACCGGTATCGGGATTCCCGAGGGCCAGTTGGAACACATCTTCGAAAGATTTTATCAGCTTGATAACAGCCACACCCGTAAAACAGAAGGCACCGGCATTGGGTTGGCACTTACTAAAGAACTGGTTAAATTAATGGAAGGAGAGATTACCGTTAAAAGCCCGCCAACAGGCGCCAACAGAGGAACAGAATTTACAGTAACCCTACCCTTAACAAACATACCGGCAGCAGAAAATAGTATTTATCCGGATATAAAAGAAGCCATATCAAAACAAGTAAATACTGCTTCAGTTATTAAGGTAAATGCAAATGAAGAAAAGGAGGCAAAAGAAAAGCCACTCATTCTTTTGGTAGAAGACAATGCGGATGTGGTAGCATACACCGCATCCTGTCTGCCCGATTACCGGCTTGCAGTTGGCCAGGATGGAAGAGAAGGTTTTGAGATTGCTTCGGAAATAATTCCAGACCTGATCATTACCGATGTGATGATGCCCTTTGTGGATGGGTTTGAATTGTGCAGGCAATTACGCCATGATGAACATACCAGTCATATTCCCATCATCATGCTTACTGCAAAAGCTGATATAGAAAGTAAGATGGAAGGATTGGAAAAAGGTGCAGATGCATATCTTGAAAAGCCATTCAACCGGGAAGAGTTATTGATACGGATAAAAAAACTGCTGGAGTTGAGGAAAAACCTGCAACAGTTTTATCTGAAAAAAGCAGGGCTTAATAATGATGCTGCAACAGAAACGATTTTGCAGCCCGAAGAACAGATCATTGAAAATAAAATAGAGGATGAGTTTGTAAAAAAAGTAAGAGAAGCCATTGAGAGCCATTTAGCCGATACGGGTTTTTCGGTTGAGCAATTATGTAAAATGGTTTTCATGAGCCATTCCCAGTTACACCGAAAGCTGGATGCGCTAACCGGTTGCTCTCCTAATAAATTTATCCGCATCATCCGGTTAAATAAAGCCAAAGAACTGTTGAAAAATCCTGCAAGCAGTATTGCTTCTATAGCCCTCGATTGTGGCTATAACGACCCCGGTTATTTCGCCCGGGTATTTAAGCAGGAATATGGTGCAACGCCGCAAGACTGGCGCTTCAATAATTAAACGGAATAGTTTATAATTAAAATTTTGAATAGTCCTAAAAAGCCGTTGGGATGGTCCCGATAGCAATCGGGATGACCTCCCGGCTCAAAAAAATATTTTGAAAATAAAAAAAGCCCTTCGAAATAATCGAAGGTTTAAGGTTGTTGTGTCGGGATGGTCCCGATGACGATCGGGACGACCTACTGGTCCCAAACTAGAATTTTTCAAAACAAAAATGCCCTCCTAATTAAGAGGAAGGCAATTTGATAATGTGTCGGGATGGCAAGATTCGAACTTGCGACCTCCTGGTCCCAAACCAGGCGCGATAACCGGGCTACGCTACATCCCGAACTATTGGTAATCGATTTGTAAGAACTTTTTTGCGGAGAGGGTGGGATT
>JANOUJ010000268.1:0-9146 GCA_031416815.1 Chitinophagaceae bacterium | reverse complement strand
AAACATGATTGGTTAGTTTAGAACTGTAAGTTCAATAAAATAATTAATAATTGCGGAATGAATTTAAAGTTCACTTGGAACAGGGTTTGCACTAATCTGTAATTCTAGACTTGTGCAGAAAGGCTTCTATCAAAATATAGCCGGGATGAACAGAAAAAGCAATAACCCAGTCGTTAAAATAAACGCAGCGAAGATTTAATTTGGTAAAAGTAAGATTGTTACAAAGCTTAATAAGATTGGGTTTTGATAGTCTTATTTGTAGAAAATGTTCAAATTTATCGAGCCAGCGTAGTCCCGAATTTTTAGTGTTGTTTTTTTCGATAAAATTTACAAGACCTAATAATGAAGTAAATGCATCTGTTGTGTAATTAACCTTCATGGTAAGTATCACGGATTATTTGGTGTGCATCTGCCATGGATACCAGCCCGCTTTTACGGCTTTTTTCTATCATCTCTTTTAACTGATTGGGCGAAAGCGGATTGCCGGGTAAAAATAAATCGTTCTCTGCATCATCAACCAATGAAAGCTCGAGTTGGTTTTGTTTTGCAAATGCCAAAAGCTTATCGATATTAGCTTTGCTGGTATCGTTTAATTGAAGAAGCATAAGTAAAAGTACAATTTTTTTTAAAATAGGCGTTGTTAAACCTGTAAAAAAACCGAAGCAAAAGCTTCGGTTTATATCTGCGAAATCATTTTAATCAACAATATCTGCGATCAATTATTCAACATCAGCGGCATCACCAACATCAACAACTCTTCACCTTCGCCCTGTTCGGTTGGTTTAATAATGCCAGCCTTGGTGGGTGTGCTTAGCTCCATATTAATGTCGCCGGTATCTGCACCGCCCAGCATTTCAATTAAAAATTTTGCATTAAAAGCAATTTGCAGGTCTTCGCCATCGTACTGGCAGGCCATGCGTTCATTTCCCTCAAAACTAAAATCAACATCCTGGGCAGCCAGTTGTAATTCGCTGCCGCTGATGGTTAACGCAACCTGGTTGGTGCTTTTGTTGCTGAACACACTCACCCTGCGCAAAGCATTTTGAAAATCCTGTTTATTAACTGTCATCTTGTAAGGATTGTCAACCGGTATCACCACTTTATAATCAGGGAAACGGGCATCGATCAACCGGCAAACCAGTTCGGTGCCACCGTGCTTTACAAACAGGTGGTTGCTGTTGTATGAAATATTCAATTCATCTTCATTATCAGGCAAGGCACTTTTTAATAAGTTCAAAGGTTTTTTTGGAACGATGAACGAATCTTTTTTAGGGCAGCTAACATCGTTACGGGTATACCGCACCAGGCGGTGAGCATCGGTAGCTACAAAAGTGATCGATTTTTTATCCAGTTCAAAAAATACACCGGTCATAGCCGGGCGCAGATCATCGTTACTAACAGCAAACAATGCTTTGTTAATAGCGGTAACCAGGCCGGAAGAAGTCATGGTAAATGCATTGGCATCGTCAGCAGCCGGTTCTTTGGGAAAATTATCGGGTGTTTCGCCCATTACTTTGTACTTACCATTGTCGCTGGTAATTTCTACTGCAAAGTTTTTATCAATGTTGAACGTGAGTGGCTGCTCTGCTATATTCTTTAATGAGTCGAGCAATATTTTTGCAGGGATACATACTTTACCGCTGTCCTTTGCCTCAATATCCAGGTGAACTTTCATCACAGTTTCCAGATCGGTGGCTACAACGGTCAGTTTATTCTTTTCGATCTCAAATAAAAAATCTTCAAGTATCGGCAGTACCGTATTGGCATTAATTACGCCGCTGATCTGTTGCAGTTGCTTTAGGAGGGCCGATGAGGAAACGATGAACTTCATAATAATATCTTTAGTTGGCAAATATATAAAATTAACGGGGCTAAAAATACAGGGTATTTGGCAAGATATCCCGTTTTAATTTTGGACCTCACCTCCCCAATAAAAAGCAGAAAAATACTCCCGGCATTCCTTATCTTGGTTTTCTTAACTACTGATTTATGTTTGATAAGCTTCTTGGCCGCTTAAAAAGGGACGAAGCTGCTCTTACTCCCATATTTTTCAGGCGTTACAGCGATAACAATAAAAGTATTGAAAAGACCAGCTCCTGCGCTTATACAATAATACCCTTATCTTATACAGCGAAGTAAATTTATTGTTTCGCTTTTTTTATATTTATCATCCATGTGGAAATTTATCCATCATATTTGTATTACCTGCTGCCTGCTGATGAACATGGCTTTGTTTTCGCAATCAACCCAAACTATATTTTACACAACTAAAGACGGCCTGCCATCCAATTCTATTTACAAAAGTATTTTAGATAACCATGGTTTTTTATGGATAGCTACAGACAACGGCGTTTCAAAATTTGATGGAAAGAATTTTAAAACCTACACTACTTCCCAGGGCCTGCCCGATAATGAAATAACCGACATCTTCATTGACAGCAGCAACCGGATATGGGTAACACCTTTCCGTAGAACGGCGGCCTATTATAACCCAATAAAAGACCGCTTTGAAAATGAAGACACTGATCCCGAACTGCAGAAAGTAGAACTGGGCAATACAAACCGGGGTAGTGTGCTGCAGTACGGAGGCATTGCATTTTGTAATAACCTGCGTGATTTTTTTATTTACAAGAGCGGTAAGGTTACTGTTTATAAAGGGCTGAT
The DNA here is from genome assembly GCA_031416815.1 of Chitinophagaceae bacterium. GTDB lineage: Bacteria > Bacteroidota > Bacteroidia > Chitinophagales > Chitinophagaceae > Ferruginibacter. Next base: position 6,482 of record JANOUJ010000268.1, on the reverse strand, counting down.
GCATAAAAAAGCCGCAACGCCGGAAAAGATCATTGAATTCAGGCAGGGGCAATATTTAATTATAAGCCCGGATTCTATGAGGGTGTTTATAAAAGGAAGCTTTACAAAATCATTTCCGTTGGGACAGGGTTCTTTTTTCTGCGAATACTTTGGCCGGGCATTGTACATCGCCTCGGGCAACAAAATAAAAAAATACAGGGTAGATCAGCTCGGAAACATCAGCCTGGTGGTAGAAAAAACTTTTCCATTTGTGATACGCATTTTTTGCAAGGCCGGCAAAAACCTGGCTGTTGCAACTTATAACAGAACAACCTATCCCGTTGATACAGGCACACTGGAACTGAAAAACCCTTTATTGTACAACATTGCAATAAGGAATGTTTTGGAAGATAAGAACGGCAGCACCTGGATATCCAGCATTGACAGGGGGCTGATAAAGATCCAGCAAAAAAGGATCTCCTCATTTACCATTACCGACAAAACACTTAATGATGAAATAACCCAGCACTTTACTTCGATTGCAGTTATCAATAAAAAAATGTTTGTTGGCAATAATTATGGCGAAGTGCTGATCTACGATGGCGTGTATGATATAAAAAGACGGTCATTAACCGTTGAAAAGAATATGGATGCAGTGGTAAGGAAGATCATTGAATTGAAGGACGGGATTTATGTAGCATGCCAGGCGGGTTCTTTTATACTGGATAAAAGATCGTTGCAAATTATAAAGCGGCTTGAAGGAAATGAAAACCTGTCAACCAAATCGGCACTGTTACTCAATGATTCGGTTTTGTTGCTGGGCACCCATGCTTTTGCTGTAAAATATGATCTTAAAGCAAACAATGGCATTGATACTGTTATAAAAAGAATAACAGCATTTGGCGTAAACCGGTCAAAGCAAATTTACATTGGGTCAAACGACGGCCTGTACCGCTGGGATAATGATTCACTATTTTATTTTGGTAAAAAATACAAGGGCCTGAGTTTTCGGGTAAACACCATTTTTAACACAGCCGATGACCTGTTGTGGGTGGGCCTGGGTTCCGATTCGCTGCTGGTGTTAAAAGGCAATATGCTTGTAAAATCAATAGCCCTCGGCGATATCATACCAGGAACCGTTTGCAAGTCGTTATTTAGTAACACGCCCGGTGTGATTTGGCTTGGTACAAATAAAGGGTTAAATAAAATTCAATACAAATTCAGTAACGGCGAATTTATGTTTTACAATACATCTTTTGGTTTGGCCGACGGCCTTATTGGAGAGCAGGTAAATGATATAACCATACACAACGACACAGTTTATGCAGCCACCACAGGCGGCATCAGTTTTATGCCGGCCAATTTAAGTTTACCGGTTACAGATATTACCACGTTTATCACTAAGGTTTCCATTAATGGTGTTGATACCCTCGTAACAGAAAAATATATGCTCGGTTATGATCAGAATGATATCAGCATTAGTTTTTCGGGGGCAGATCTTACCGGGTATTATCCGCTGTTCGAATACCGGGTAAATGAAGATGCCTGGCAAAAGACAGATAAGAATAATATCGAACTGAGGCTTGCATCGGGCAGTTACACCATTCAGATAAGAGGAATGAAACGGGACGGCTCGCCATCATCCAAAACAGAAACCCTGTCTATTTTTATTAAAACTCCATTTTGGGAAAGCGGCATTTTCTGGACCGTAGTGGTGATATCGCTTTTCATCATCAGCTTTTTTATGTTAGAATCACGGAATAAACAAAAGCGAAAAGCGGCAGTTCAAAAAGTGATCACCGAAAAGAAATTAACAGAACTGGAGATGCAGGCACTAAAAGCACAGATCAATCCGCATTTTGTTTTTAACTGCCTTAATTCTATCAAGGGATTTATTTTTGATAAGGATTTTAAACAGGCAGATAAATACCTGGACAAATTTTCGGACCTGATGCGGAGTACCATCGACAATTCAGATGCATCTATCATTTCTTTACAAAACGAAATCAATTACCTGGATAATTACCTGCAACTGGAAAAACTTCGTTTTGAAGAAAAGTTTGATTATAGAATTACCGTGAGTGCTGATGTGGATAAAGAAAAATGTTTTGTTCCTGCGATGTTGCTGCAACCTTATGTAGAAAATGCCATCCGGCACGGGATGCGTTTTTTGGAGAATAAAAAAGGCCAGATAAATATAAATGTGTTTGCAGAAAATAATTTCTTAGTTTGTGAAATAGATGACAATGGGATTGGCAGGGAGAAAGCAGCAGCGCTGAAAAGTAAAAGGCACATTGAATACCAGAGTAAAGGCATGAATATATCAAAGCGCCGGGCTGAGTTGTATAATATTGACCAAATGGTAACAGATAAGAAAGACGGTGAAGGCGATGCAACCGGAACAACAGTAACTGTAAAAATTCCATTGGACTTTAAATAAATGACCAACTGTATAATTATAGATGATGAGGCAAAAAACATTAAGTTATTGCTGAACATGCTGGAAATGTATTGTCCTGCAATTAAGGTTTTAGCAACAGATACAGAAGCAAAGAATGGCTTGTTGCTAATAGATGAATTGCAGCCACAGCTTGTTTTTTTAGATGTAGAAATGCCACACCTGAATGGCTTCGACCTGTTAAAAGAACTGGAACCGGTGAATTTTGAAACCATTTTTGTTACTGCCTACAGCCATTATGCCATTGAGGCATTTGAGCACCATGCCACCGGATATATTACCAAGCCGATCAATGCAGATAAATTAGTAGCGGCAGTTAGCACAGCAACAAAACGTATTGAGGAAAAGAACATCAACAAAAATCTTTTTTCTCTTTTAGAAAAAAATACCCGGGCTGCTGCACCCGATAAAATTCCTTTATCAACCAGCAATGGCCTTGTTTTTGTAAAGTTGGCTGATATTTTATATTGTGAAAGCAGCGGCAACTATACCAACTTTTTTTTGTGCAACGATGCGCAGCAATCTGCGACTAAAAAAATAATGGTGAGCCGCCAGTTGGGCGAATATGAAAAATTGCTGCCCGAAACAAACTTTACCCGTATTCATGATAAATACATCATCAACCTTTCTTTTATAAAAGAATATATAAAAGGCAGCGGCGGCGATGTGGTTTTGGAAAATGGAAAGGAATTGCCTGTTGCCTCCCGGCGCAAGGAAGAGTTTTTAGCCAGGTTTGAAAAATGGCTCCGGAGGAAATAAATATCAATTCCTGCCGGTTTGTGCAGAAGTTTACATGCTTACCAGCACCCCGGCGCTCATACAAAAAATGCGGTTGAACCACTCTCTGTGTTGGGTTCCAACAATTACTGATGATTTAGTTAATAGAAAGTATCGGTCATCACTTATACCATCAACCCCCACACTTATACAATCAACTGAAAAGCCCTGTATTTTATTTTAATCTTTAAGTTGTTAAAACTATCATCATGAAGAAAATAAAACTGCTTGTTCTGTTACTGATGTTTGGCGCTGCTTCTGCCTACAGTCAGCTTCAGCAGATAAAAATCGTAAGCTTTACGGTAAAAAACCAGTTGCCGGCGGTAATTGATACCTGGGGCAATACTCCCGGCTCATTACTGCTGGTGGCACAATTACCGCCCACGGTAAGAGTAAAAGGCATCAGGCTTATGATACAGATAAGAGGCGGCGGCGCCATCATCTGCAGCAATAACACCACCGGCGGTCTGCAGGTTGATGAATTTACCACCCGAACATTTACTGCCAATGAATTAACCGGCAGCCTGCAGGGTTGTCATGATCTGAAAGATGGAAGCTATTCTATTTGTGTGCAGTTTTTTAATGTTGACCGTGTGGCAATCAGCAACGAAGTGTGTAAAGAGTTTACGGTTGAAACCCCCAAAGAAACAGACTATGCACCACCAACATTAATAAATCCCGAAAACGGAAAAGCATATACTGAGGCAGAATTAAGCCGCCCTGTCACTTTCCGGTGGACACCCCTGATACCTAAGCCCAGGGAAACGGTTACTTATAGGTTAAAGGTTTGGCAATTGATGCAGGGACAAAATGGTATGCAGGCCATTCGCAGTAATCAGCCCATTGTTACAAAAGAAGTTGATAATATTACACAGACAGTTGTAAACGGCCTTTACACAGGCCCATGCAAACCTCCTTATCTCTGCGATTATATCTGGCAGGTACAGGGCGTTAACAAGGAAGGAAAACCCATGGGGCGAAATGAAGGTAAGAGCGAAGCATACACATTTAAGGTTGAGGACACAAAGGCAACTGAATGTTCGCCACCAAGATTAACGACACCCGAAAATGAAAAGAAATTTTTAAAAAAGGATATGGCGGCACCGGTTATGTTCCGCTGGTCGCCCGTTGTACCCAAAACACCCGAACCGGTAACCTATCGCCTGAAAGTGTGGCAGCTTATGGAGGGACAAAATGGACAACAGGCAATGCGTAGCAACAAACCCATTGCTGAAAAAACTGTGGTAAATGTTACGGAGACCGCGGTGGCTGGTCTTTATACCGGTCCATGCAAGCCTCCTTATTTGTGCGACTTTATTTGGGAAGTGCAGGCATTGAACAGGCAGGGCCAACCTGTTTGTACAAAGAATGAAGGTAGAAGCGAACCTTACACTTTTAAAATACTGGATGATAACATCAACACTAAAATTGACAGTGTAAAAGTTGGATGTTGCGAAAAAGGAAAACAAACCATTTACGTGAAAGTAAGCAACCTGCACCCTACCAACCAGGCACAGGTAACTGCTATTAAATACCGGGTTAATGGTACAGGGCCGCTTACAATTTTATCGCCAACCTCACCCGCAATACCTTTTACTATTAATGCCAATTCATCACAGGCATTTACGGCTACTATTAATTGTGTTGACACGATGAAGACAATGAAATTTATTGTTGAAACCATCTGGCCAACCGATCCCGATAATATTAATAATGAAACCGCATGGGATACGTTGAAATGTGCATGTAATTTCTGCGATGAAAAGAATTTTACTTTAAATGCGCCGGCACCCGGAAACATTACCATCAGCAACAACACCATCACATTTAACCAACCCATAACGGTTACTACAATTCCCGGTGCAACTGTTAAAACAATAAAAGCCGAGTTGGTTTATTTTGAAATGGTGCCCGAAAATGATATGTGTATTCCCTGCAATAAAGATGCAGCTACCTATGGTCATTTTGCAAACGGCACCAACAGCCAGGAATGGAATAAGCCAATACCGCAATCGGTAAATATAAACATAACAACACCACAGTTAACACCATGTTGCAGCGCCATTTTTAAATGGTGCATACGGTACAAAATAGAAATAGTTGATAAAGATGGTAACTGCTTTACCTGTAACAAGCTGGTGTGTTATGAAAAGAAGAAAGAAGGATGCGAAAAAATTAATAATAACAATCCAAAATAATTGCCATGAGAAAATATATTTTAGCCATATTTATTTTTGGTATATCCATTTCAAATGCAGCCCAGTCACAGTGCGTAATAACGGCTCCGGCTGCTGCCAGCTCATGGACTACCGGAAGCAACATGCCCATTCAATGGAATGCCGCCGCATTTACCAGTAATGTTAACCTCAGCCTTGTTGATTACTCCCTGAATATTCCCTTTGGACAGGTGGTTGTAACTATTGCCAGCAATGTTGCCAATACCGGCAATTACAATTTTTTAATACCTGGTACTTTGCCCTCTAAATGTACCTATGGTGTATATATTGAGAATGTAAATAAAACCAATTGGTGTTACGGACCGTCTAATATATGCATCACCAATGCCAATGCCGCACCCATTTGCTGCCCCGAGTTTTCTTTAGTTGCAGGTTTTCAACCCTGTGATAAAGACAGGACCTGCGAAAATACAGGCCCCATCGGAGGTGGCATGAATGGCAATCCTGCAGGTGGCAACCCAACTCCTGGCCAGGCAAACCAAATCATTGCCTGCAAAAACCAGGCACACAAGTATTTGGTGGCTCCTAATTTACCCGGCTTTACTTATAGCTGGACAATTGTTGGAGGCACACCAACTTCCACAACCGGCAACCCGGTTACCATTACCTGGGGCAGCGGTACACAGGGTTATATACAGGTAATTATCAAGAATGCTGATAGCAGTTGCAGAGATACGATCAGGAAAAAGGTTTGTTTAATAGATGGACCAACAGCTGCCTTTACTTTTGCTCCGAATCCTGTTTGTATAGGTTCGATGGTTTGTTTTAACAGTTCAGGAAGCATTGGTGCAACGAGTTACTATTGGGATTTTGGAGACGGTACATCCTCTACCTTACCCAACCCATGCCATGTTTTTACAACTTCGGGCCCTAAAAATGTTGTACTAACCGTTTCAGGTTCGGTAGTAGATACATCCGGAAACTTAAATGATTGCGGATGTAAAGACACTGCTAAAGTGGTGATAAACGTAAGTAGCAAAAAAGGCATTGACATATATACTGATGATTGCAGGAAAATGCTTTGTTACGGA
>JANOUJ010000267.1:0-4760 GCA_031416815.1 Chitinophagaceae bacterium | reverse complement strand
AACGGATACTTTGTTCATAATACGTGTTATAACATATAAACATTAAAGTTTGTTCTAAAAATTATCAGGAATGATCAGAACATTTATGGATGCCTAAAACAGAAGTCTGCTGTTCAAACACATCGTCTATTGAGGTTTATTACAATTAAAGTTATGATTTGTTTGCCTGAAGCAAAAATTAATTACCGTAGTATTCAACAAATATGCGGGGGGTTTCATATAGCTTAAGGCAATGCAATTGAACACCTGATGGCAGATGAGGAACAAGTTCATTCCAGATCCCTACAACCAGGTTTTCGCTGGAGCATAATTTTCCTTTCATAAAATCCACATCTACATTCAGGTTTTTATGATCAAGTTTATCAATTATGTGTTCTTTTACAATAATACTCAGCTTTTTTACATCAAATACAAAACCGGTATGGGGGTCAGGATCGCCTTTCAGCGTAACAAACAATTCAAAATTATGCCCATGCCAGTTTTCATTGGCACATTTACCAAACACTTCCTCATTTTTTTCCCGGCTCCAAGCCGGATTAAATAATTTATGAGCAGCATTAAAATGTTCTATCCTGGTTATATAAACCATTAAATATTCAAAATTTGCGCAAAGGTAACTGCTAAATCCTGAAATGTGAAGTGTAAATACGAAATTTGTAGCATGCAAATTCTGCTTGTAGCTGCCACAGCAACCGAAATTGAACCATTTATGACCGCAAACACACGGGTTGATGTGCTCATTACCGGTGTCGGTGTTCCGTCCACAATTTTTCATCTGTTAAAACGTATTCACCAGGTGGATTATGATCTTATCATCCAGGCCGGTATTGCAGGAACTTTTAAAAACGATTTAGCATTAGGTAATGTTGTATTGATTAACGAAGATTGTTTTGCAGACCTGGGTATTGAAGAGAAAGAAATTTTTACACCAGTCTTTCATACACAGTTTGCTGATAAGGATGAATTTCCTTTTACAGATGGCAGGCTGATGAATCTTGATACTAATTTGAAATATGCTGATCTGCCAAAGGCAAAAGCAATAACTGTAAATAAAGTAAGCGACAGCGAATTGCAGAAACAACAGTTCGTACAAACTTTCAATGCAGATATAGAAACAATGGAAGGCGCCGCTTTACACTATGTGTGTTTGCAGGAGCAGATTCCTTTCCTGCAGATCAGGTCAATCTCAAACCAGGTTGGTGAGAGAGAAAAAGCAAAGTGGAAAATGAAAGAAGCTATTGAGAATTTAAACAAAGAATTGGCCATACTAATTAACAAATTAACGAATTGACAGATGAGGTTTACCTTAGGCTTTTCCCCCTGCCCAAACGACACATTTATTTTTGATGCCTTGGTAAATAATAAAATCGATACCGGCGGTGTAACTTTTGATGTTGTTTTAGAAGACGTGGAAACCCTGAATGAATGGGCATTAGCCGGTAAACTGGATATAACAAAACTGAGTTATGGTGTACTACCACTTGTGTTAGAAAATTACATTGTTTTAAATAGTGGCAGTGCGTTGGGCAAAGGAGTAGGCCCTTTGTTAATTAAAAATTCAAAAGTCAAAAGTCAAAATATTGAAGAACATTTGATAGCAATACCGGGAGAACATACGACAGCTCATTTGCTCTTTTCCTTAGCATATCCAAATGCAAAAAATAAAATTTTTCTTCGCTATAATGAAATAGAAAGTTTTGTACTGGAAGGTAAAGGGCTTGGCGTAATTATTCATGAAAACCGTTTTACGTATGCTGATAAGGGTTTGCATAAAATAACCGACCTGGGAGATTATTGGGAAAAAGAAACAGGCCATTCCATTCCACTGGGCGGCATTGTTATCCGACGATCAGTCGATCCATTAATGGCCAGGCAGGTTGATAACCTGATAAAAAAAAGTATTGAATATGCATACGAACACCATTACGATGAGCTGGCCGACTATGTAAAAAATCACTCACAGGAAATGAGTGAAACTGTAATGCGCAAGCACATCAACCTTTACGTAAACGATCATTCAATTGATCTGGGCACTGCAGGAAAAGATGCGGTAATGAAATTGCTGCAGGTATACAGGCAAAACCAACCTGGTACCAATATTTATAGTGCAAACATATTTCTTGAAGCCTAAAACTAAAACGTAACCTCCTTTAAGGCCTTTGCATAAACTTCCAGGCAACGCTTCCTCGCAAATTCATGTTCTACGATCGGTTGGGGATAATCCAATTCATTCAGTTCAGGCACCCATTTATTAATATACTCCAGTTTTGGGTCAAATTTTTTTGTCTGCAAATAAGGATTAAAGATCCTGAAATAAGGGGCCGCATCGCACCCACTACCCGAAGCCCATTGCCAGCCGCCGTTGTTTGCCGCCAGGTCAAAGTCCAGGAGCTTTTCAGCGAAATAAGCTTCGCCCCAACGCCAGTCGATCAGTAAATGTTTTGTAAGAAAAGAAGCGACTATCATACGCACCCGGTTGTGCATAAAACCTGTTGCGTTCAATTCCCGCATGCCTGCATCTACGATCGGGTAACCAGTTTGGCCGGTGCACCATTTTTCAAAACTGACTTCATCATGTCGCCATTCAATAAGGTCATAGGCTGGCTTAAAGCTTTTGCCGGTGCCCACATGCGGAAAATGCCAAAGTATAGCCTGGTAAAAATCACGCCAAATCAACTCGTTAAAGAAAGTTTCACTTAAGCCGTTGCATTGCCGGGCAAGTTGCCGTATGCTTAGGGTCCCAAAACGCAAATGCACGCCCAGTTTGGATGTACCGGCCACTGCCGGGAAATTTCGCTGTTGCTGATATTTTATTACCAACTGCTCTCTTAATATTGTAGATGGAAAAGCTTCTTCATTTTTAATAAAACCCATTGACTCCAGCGATGGGATTATTTGTGGGCCCTGCTTATAAAAATTATTAAAATATTTGTCAGTTGGGTATTCTTTTAAATGAAAGTCTTTTAACACAGCCTTCCATTTTCTGCTGTAAGGTGTAAAAACCGTATAAGGTTTACCATCATCTTTTACCACCTCATCTTTCTCAAAGATCACCTGGTCTTTAAAGGTATGCAAGGATGCTCCGTGTCTTTTTAACAAAAGCGCAACGGCCTCATCTCTTTCTTTTGCATATGGCTCATAGTCATGATTGGTAAATACTTTTTCAATGGAATAGGTTGAAAAAAGTTTTTCAAATACTTCCGGCGGTGTTGCATAAAAAACCTCAACAGATGAATGCATGCCTGTCAGTTCATGCTGCATTTTTTTCAATGCAGCATAAATGAACGCTACCCTCCTGTCGGCCTTATCAGGCAGTTTATCCAGTATGTTTTTATCAAAAATAAAAATGGGTAAAACCGGGTTATCGCTTTTTAAAGCATGGTAAAGCCCTGCATTATCTGTTAACCTCAAATCTCTCCTGAACCAAAAAATATTTATTGTCTGCAATTATAGAATCCTTTAGTGGTATTAAAAGAATAAACAATGAGGTTACGGATTTGTTGAAAAAAATGCAGTATATATTTTTTGTGTTTGCGCATTGCTGTATTTTGTATCTCCTATACTTTGCACCCATCGCATATTATAAATAGAATTGGTTAAAAAAACCTCATCCGCATCCAACAGGTCTCCCATACTTATTTTACCTTCAACCAGTTTATAACTGGCTGCAGAAAGTTTCTCAACCAGGTTTCTCCGCATTACACCAGCAATGCAGCCTTCTGCCAATGCAGGCGTATAAACCATGTCATCTTTAATTAGAAAAACATTGGCAATGGTGCTATCGCAAAGCCTGCCTTCGGTATTCAGCAAAAGGGCATCATTCCATTTTTCATTTTTTGCATGCAACGCCCCCATTACATAAGGCAAAAAATTGTTGTGCTTCAGGTTACTCAGTATGTCGCAGTTCTTTTTTACATCCGCATAAATACCAACAACCAAACCGTTGCTGTTCCAGCTACCCGTTTCATCGGGTAGGGACCTGCTTTGTATAATGTAATTGGGCTTATGGTCGATCGTATCATACAATCCACCGTCGCCGCGGAACACCGTTAACCTTACCCTCGCCATCTTATCATGCTTATTCTTTTCCAGCAGGATTTGTATTTCGTGTTGCAAGTGTTCAGGTGTAAAGTGTTTGGGAATACTAAATTGTAATACCTGCAGGCCCTTCCATAGGCGGGAAAAATGTTCGTCTGTAAATTCTAAGCACCCGTTCACACTTTTAATGGTCTCGAAAAGCCCGTCGCCAAACCTGAGGCCACGATTATTTGCCGAAGCAACGTCCGTTCCTGCTTTTTTCAGTTTACCATTAAAAATAAAATGTCCCATGCCTCAAATATACTACAACCCAAATGCTGGTGTAGAATTGCCAAAAAAGAACCCCTGGTAAAACCAGGGGCATTTTTCATTACAGTTTTAGAGAACAGTGATCGAAATCTTATGGTGTTCAGAATTCCTCGTTCAGAATGTTGTGCTTTACGGCGTACATAATTAATCCGGCCGTACTTTTAGCGCCTGTTTTCACCTTTAGTTTATCACGTATGGCTTCTACAGTACGGGGACTCAGGTCAACAATATCGGCAATTTCCTTGGTACTTTTCTCTTCACACATCAGTCTCAGTATCAGCATTTCCTTATCATTCAAATTGGCTTCCTGCTGTACCAGGCGCTGCGGTGTTACATCGTTACGCTGTTTCAGGTTGGTTAATAGTGCCTTATTGGTTAAAGAGTTAAAGTAATATTCCTGGTCAAAACAGGTT
>JANOUJ010000266.1:0-6879 GCA_031416815.1 Chitinophagaceae bacterium | reverse complement strand
TTGGGAGATAATCCTGAGCCTCCGCCAAATCAGTCAACCACATATCCATCGCCCAAAAAATCAAAAAGGAAAAGCAAATAATACTATTTAAGCACGTTCATCATAGCCGATGCTTTTAGTAAACTTTCTTCGTATTCCAATTCCGGATCGCTATTATAAGTAATGCCACCACCGGTTTGAAAGGAAAGATATCTATTCGTCTGGTTATAAAAAATGCTTCGTATCACTACATTAAAATCAAAGGTTTCTCCACCGGGTTTTACATAACCAATTGCACCGGAAAACAATCCCCGCCTGGATTGCTCATACTGTTCAATTAATTCCATCACCCTTTTTTTTGGTGCGCCTGTCATTGAACCCATTGGGAAAGTTGCCTGCACACAATCGATCCAGTCTTTCCCTTCCTCCAACTTACCGCTTACCGTACTGATCATTTGATGCACCTGGGGAAAACTGTAAACACCAAACAGTTCATCTACCCTTACTGATCCAGGCTTACAAATCCGGCTCAAGTCATTCCGTACCAGGTCAACCACCATTACATTTTCACTTTTTTCTTTTGAACTTTCCATTAAATATTTCCTCGAATCGGCATCATCGATGGGGTCTTGCAGGTTTCTTTTGCTCGTTCCTTTTATCGGTTGCGAAAAAATTACGTCGCCGTCCTTTTTTAAATACCGCTCGGGACTGGCACTTAAGCAATAGCGGTTGTTCAATTTATAAAATGCCGAAAAAGGATTTGGTGAAAGTTCTGTAAGCCTGTGATAAATATACAATGGATCGATGGCTGAATTTTCAGCAAAAAATTCCTGACAAAAATTTATCTCATAACAATCGCCGCGTAAAATATGCTGTCGTAGTTTTTCAACATTAGTAATGTAATCCTCTCTTTCTATTTTATGCTGAATAACAATCTTTGATTTTACAGTTTCGGTAATTATGATTGGGCAGGCAATTATTGCATCAAAAATAATATTAGCATCACCATCACTATGTATGGTTACTTCCTTATCATTTAGTTCAAGTACAATTTCGGGCACAAAAAAATGCAGGTCGGAAAAGCCAATGCCATCAGCATGCCCGGAATTTAAGTTTTCGGTTTCATTTTTAAGGTCGTATCCAAAATGGCCAAACAGCCATTCGCTTTTATTTGCTGCGTGGAAAGATCGTAAAGCATCAAATGCGTTCCCCACCTGCACTTCAACATTTGCTTGTGACCCTGCCGCCAGCAGGCATTCAAATGCCGGTTTGCTGAAATCGTAATGCCGGTTATCCAATAAACAAAAAATGTTGAACTGGCTTACCCAATTCAACATTTGTATTTTAAAAGTATTAAAGTCGTCAACAGGAAAAGAAATACATTTTTTCACATGTTTATTTTATACCGATATGGTATCTGTAATAGTCCAATTTTCGCCGTGCTCAATTGGCCCAACAGCTACTCTACCGGCACTGGCCCCGTTGCTGAATACCGAGTTAAAAATCATCTTCATCATCATCAAAATCATCTCCATCATTTAAACCCAGATCGCTAAAGTCGTCATCAATTTTAAAATCATCTTCCTCATCTTTTCCTTTACCGGGCGCTTTTATGGCTGCCTTTTTGCCAACAGATTTTGGCACATCAAACTCATCAAAATCAGGGTCCCAGGTATCATCTTCCTCAGCCTTATCCCAGTCATCATCTTTCTCCACATCATCTTCATCGTCGTCATCGTCCGCTCCTTTTTTCTTTCCGGCTCCTTTTTTCGCTGGTGCAGGCACATCATCATCGTCATCAAGATCATCGTCATCATTTTTTGGCTTAGCAGCTTTTTTTGCAGCTTCAATTACAGTAGCAAAGCTAACTGCTTTAGTTTTTGTGTTATCAGATATTAAAGTCATAATTTAATGTAGATTAATACTGTAAAATTTCCGAATCTGTTTTACATGGCCAAATAAAATCCGAAGTTTTTTTATTTTTTTTATGCCACTACTAACTGGTCCCTTCCGGGGCCGTTGCTGATATATTTTACAGGCACGCCCAAAAATTCGTTCAGGTAATCAACATAAGTTTTCATTTCAGCCGGCAGGCTGGCAAAATCAGTGATGCCGGTTATATCTTTTTGCCATCCTGCAAACGATTTGTAAACCGGTTCTAAGCCACCCTTGTTCATCTGGAAAGGCACAAAACTTTTCTCTTCGCCATTAATTTTATAGGCATTACAAACTTTTAATTCAGATAATCCATCCAGGATATCTGCCTTGGTCATAATGATCTGCGTAACCCCGTTTATCATGCATGCAAACTGAAGGGCTACCAGGTCTATCCATCCACAGCGCCTGGGTCTACCTGTAGTACTTCCAAATTCGTTTCCAGTATTGCGTATAAGTTCTCCGGTCTCGTCATTGAGTTCTGTAGGAAAAGGCCCGCTACCAACCCTGGTACAATATGCTTTGGAAATACCAAACACTTCTTTAATTTTTTGCGGCGCAATGCCCAAACCAGTACAGACACCGGCGGATATGGTATTGCTGCTTGTTACAAATGGAAATGTTCCAAAGTCAACATCCAGCATACTTCCCTGTGCACCTTCAGCTAAAACCCGCTGGCCTTTTTGTATTTTTTCATTAATAAAATATTCGCCGTTTACTATTTTAAACTCACGTAAAAATTCCATGGCTTCAAAAAATTCTTCTTCCCAGGCATTTATATCTTCCTGAAAATTAAAATTATCCAGCAGTCGCTGGTGTTTCATACGCAGCTTAATATAATCCGTAGTAAAACTTTTGTCGAGCAGGTTTCCAACACGCAATCCATTGCGGCCGGTCTTATCCATATAAGCGGGACCAATGCCTTTTAGTGTGCTCCCGATCTTTTCATTGCCTTTACTTAGTTCGCTGGCTTTATCCAATGCCCGATGCGTTGGTAAGATCAGGTGGGTTCTTTCGCTGATGAATAAATTCTTCCTATAATCAACCCCAAAAGCTGCCACATTATCACATTCACGTTTTAATGTAATGGCATCTAACACAACGCCATTACCGATCAGGTTAACTTTATCTTCATGAAAAATACCGCTGGGTATTTGGTGCAGTACTATTTTCTTTCCATCAACATATAAAGTATGCCCGGCATTTGGACCACCCTGGAAACGGGCGATCACATCATAGTCCTTTGCAAAATAATCTACAATTTTACCTTTGCCTTCATCGCCCCATTGCATACCCAGGATAACGTCTACCATTTTTTATTTAAGATTTAATATTTAATATTTTGTTCCCAGCATTAGACTTTCCATGGCAACATCGTTGTGTCACTCACTTGTACTGCATACCAATGTGCAGCTTTCATTGAAACGAATTATGCAACCGTGTAAAAATAAAATGAAATAACACAACCACCTAAAATGATTCGGGTTGTTTGAAAATTGGGGAGAAAGTAAGAGAAAACCTATCTATCATCATTGGTCAGACGGGGCGTCAGACCATGAACTAAGCTACTTTAAGCATACTCAACTTACTGCTACTGAATTTGCGGTGGGCATACTCCAGGGTGACTTCAAATTCCTTTACTTTTTGAGAAGGTAATTCATACATCGCATCTGTGAGTATGCTTTCGCATATACTGCGCAAGCCACGGGCACCCAGCTTATACTCCAATGCTTTTTCAACCATAAAATCAAAAACAGCCGGCTCAAACTTCAGTTCAATACCCTCAATTTCAAACAACCGGGTAAACTGTTTTATCAATGCATTTTTAGGCTCGGTTAAAATGCTGCGTAAGGTTGCCGCATCTAAAGGATTGAGATAAGTTACTACCGGCAAACGGCCCAGTAGTTCGGGTATCAGGCCAAAATGTTTCAGATCAACGGCATTTACAAAATGCAACAGGTTATCCTGCTGGTATTCCTGTAATTCTTTATTTACGTTAAAACCAATAGCATTGGTATTTACCCGGCGTGCAATGATCTTATCTACGCCATCAAAAGCTCCGCCACAAATGAATAAGATATTCTGCGTATTTACTTTTATCAGTTTTTGCTCCGGATGTTTACGGCCGCCCTGTGGCGGAACCAGCACTTCGGTTCCTTCCAGTAATTTAAGTAATCCCTGTTGTACGCCTTCGCCACTCACATCTCTCGTTATGGATGGGTTATCGCTTTTTCGGGCTATCTTATCTATTTCATCAATGAATACAATTCCTTTTTCGGCAGAAGGTACATCGTAATTACATGCCTGTAATAAACGGCTCAGCATGCTTTCCACATCTTCGCCAACATAACCTGCTTCGGTAAATACCGTAGCATCAACAATAGCAAAAGGCACATTCAGCATCCGGGCTATTGACTTTGCCAGCAGTGTTTTACCAGTGCCGGTCTCACCAACCATAATGATGTTACTTTTTTCAATCTCAACATCATTTTCTATTTTTTGATTCAGCCTTTTATAATGGTTGTAAACGGCAACAGCTAATATCTTCTTTGCATCTTCCTGGCCTATAACATAATCATCCAGGAATTTTTTTATTTCTATCGGCTTTCTTACGGTGAGTTTATGATTCGGTGAAATGGGATGCTTACTGTCTTTAGTGTTACCCAGTTCCTGTTCAATAATTTCTTCGGCATGTTCTACACAGTTCTCACAAATATGGCCATCTTGCCCGGCGATGAGTATTTTAACTTCATCCCGGTTGCGTCCGCAAAAAGAACAATGTAAAGTTTGTTGTTTAGCCATTTCTTTATCCGTTTTATCTATCCCTCAGCCATACAGGTGCAAAGCTACATAAAAGCTACCTTATTCATCATGTAGACAGTTTCCACAGCTATAACGTTGCATTTATAGGGTTATGATATAAAAAAGCCTCAAAAAGAGGCTTTATCAATAAATTCACCCTTCAATTTAGATTTTTGTCAATACGCCATCTACAATTCCATATCCCACTGATTCTTTAGCGTCCATCCAGTAATCGCGGTCAAAATCCTTCATTACCTTTTCAACCGTTTGTCCGCAGTTTTTGGCAAGTATTTCAGCGCCCAACAGCTTGGTTTTCCTGATCTGCTCTGCCATTATTTCAAGGTCTGCACTGGTTCCTTGTCCGCCGCCGCTTGGCTGGTGAATCATGACCTCTCCATTGGGGAAAATATACCTTTTGCCCTTTGCACCCCCACTCAGTAATATGCTGCCCATACTGGCAGCCATACCCATACATACAGTACTAACAGGCGAACTGATCATTTGCATGGTATCGTAAATAACCATACCGCTGGTAACCATGCCTCCGGGACTGTTGATGTAAAAAGTAATTTCTTTTCCAGGGTCGATCGCTTCCAGGTACATTAACCGGTTTGTAATGTCTTTGGCACTTTTATCATCTACTACGCCCCATAAAAAAACCTTGCGCTGCTCAATAAATTTTTTATCAAACTGCCAACTGCTCATCATTTTTTCCATTGGGTTTTCCGGTGTACCATCAGGTTTTTCATCATCCTCAAATCGGGTATTGTTGTTCTTATAAAAATTCATAACTGGAGTTGTTTTATTTTTGATCTTTCTTTAGTTTCTTTTGGTTCATTACAAGTACTTCATCAATCAATCCGTAATCTTTCGCTTCCATAGAAGTAAGCCATTTGTCCCGGTCACAATCTATAGCAACCTTTTCTACCGGCTGGTTTGTATGAAAAGCAATGATGTCGTACAGCTCCTGTTTCACCTTCCTTACTTCGTTCACCGTTATCTCAATGTCACTTGCCTGGCCACCTGCACCCGCACTGGGCTGGTGCATCATAATGCGGCTATGCTTTAGTGCTGTGCGTTTTCCCACTGCACCTGCGCACATCAACACGGCGCCCATACTGGCCGCCATACCGGTGCATATGGTTGCAATATCAGGCGTGATGAACTGCATCGTATCATACATACCCAGGCCGGCATACACACCACCACCGGGACAGTTGATGTACATCTGGATGTCACGGGTGCGATCTGTACTTTCTAAAAATAATAATTGTGCTGTTACGATATTTGCCACCTCGTCATTGATCGGATAACCCAGGAAAATGATCCTGTCCATCATCAGGCGGCTGTAAACATCCATCACGGCAACATTCATCGGCCTTTCTTCAATAATATTGGGGGTAAGATTGGTAACATTATGTTTCACATAAGCATCCAGCGCATTACTGCTGATCCCTTTATGCTTTACCGCGTATTTTTCAAATTCTTTTCCAAGGTTCATAATATTTCGGGTTGCTGTTTTTTAATGATTTTTTCGGTAAGCAAATATAGTTGATTGTGATACTTTAAAAAAAGGATGAAATAAATTGTTAATCCCTGCTGCGGCTCTGATAGATTAAAATGTATTGTACCAGCATTGCAATGGATGCCAGTGCTGCAACCACATAGGTAAGTGCTGCCCACTTTAAAGCATCTTTAGCCTTTGTGTGTTCTGTGCCGGTTGTTATATGTGCTCCATCAAGCCACGTAAGCGCCCTGGCAGATGCATCAAATTCGACAGGAAGTGTAATTACTGAAAACAATGTTGTGACCGCAAACAAAACTATACCTATTAATAAAATGGTTGGACTACCACCACCAAAACCAAGCATGCCCAAGCCGGCTATAATTACCCATTGAGATAAGGTGCTGCTGATCTTTACAGCGGGCACCAATTTACTTCTTAACATTAACATAGAGTAAGCCGTTGCATGTTGTACAGCATGGCCACACTCATGCGCTGCCACTGCGGCAGCAGACACGTTTGTACCGGCATACACGTCGGCGCTGAGGTTCACTGTTTTATTTACCGGGTTGTAATGATCAGATAAAAACCCGTCAACAGAAACAACCTGCACATCATAAATACCATTATCACGGAGCATTTTTTCGGCAACTTCCTTC